>JAFNAU010000048.1 GCA_017860335.1 Bacteroidota bacterium | reverse complement strand
ACTTCCCCTCTTTTGTTTTGGGGTAAATCTACTCCGACAATTCTTATAGCCATAAACTAATTTTTTGCAAAAATAAATAATTATCCTTGACGTTGTTTATACTTAGGATTTTTTTTGTTGATAACATAGAGACGACCAAATCTCCTTACAATTTTGCAATCGGGAGTGCGTCTTTTAATTGATGCTCTTACTTTCATATGAAATGTTTTTTATTTGTATCTGAATGAAATTCTTCCTTTGGACAAATCGTAGGGTGACATTTCAACTTTGACTTTATCGCCTGGCAGAATTTTTATATAATGCATTCGCATTTTTCCGGATATATGAGCAGTAATCACGTGACCGTTTTCCAGTTCTACCCGAAACATTGCATTTGATAATGCTTCAATTATCGTTCCGTCTTGCTCTATTGCTGTTTGTTTTGCCATAAAATTAAAATTCCCTTTCTCCTAAAACTTGTTCAATATATTCAAAACTTGAAAGTATATCTGCTTTACCATGTCTGACTGCCACTGAGTGCTCAAAATGAGCAGATGGTTTACGATCGGCTGTGCGTGTTGTCCATCCGTCTTTTTCAAACACCAGATTGCGACTTCCTAGATTAATCATCGGTTCAATGGCTATGGTCATTCCTGATTTAAGCATTATACCATTACCTTTCTTACCGTAATTTGGGACCTCGGGTGCTTCGTGAAGTTTGCGTCCCACTCCGTGTCCGACCATTTCGCGGACTACAGAGTAACCTCTATCTTCACAATACGTTTGAATTGCATTTCCTATATCGCCCAGTCTTTTGCCCTCACAGGCTTGCTCGATACCTTTGTAAAGAGATTCTTTTGTGGTACGTAATAAATTCACAATTTCCGGATCGACTTCACCTACACAAAAGGTGTAGGCTGAGTCTCCGTTAAATCCATTTTTAAGTACACCACAATCTATAGATATAATATCACCTTCCTTCAAAATTACTTTTGCTGATGGGATACCATGTACGACCTGTTCATTTACTGATGCACAAATAGAATTCGGGTATCCGGAATATCCAAGGAAATTAGGTACTCCCCCGTTATCTCTGATAAATTCTTCTGCCCTTTTATCCAACTCCAGGGTTGTAATACCTGGTTTGATCAACTTTGCCATTTCTGCCAACGTTTTGGCAACAATCTGATTGCAATGTCTCAGTAATTCTATTTCTTCATCAGTCTTAAGAAATATCATTAGTCTAAATTTTTAATATGCTGACGCACCTGTACGTCCTTTTATACGGCCCGATTTGAGTAATCCGTCATAATGACGCATTAACAAATGGCTTTCTACCTGTTGTAATGTATCCAGTACAACTCCTACAAGAATCAATAACGAAGTTCCGCCGAAGAATTGGGCAAACTGTTGACTTATGCCAATCATAGATGCAAATGCTGGAAGAATGGCAATTATTGCCAATAATATTGATCCCGGCAATGTAATACGTGACATGATTAAGTCAAGATATTCTGCTGTACGCTTTCCGGGTTTAATTCCAGGAATGAAACCGTTATTACGTTTCATATCTTCAGCCATCTGTGTAGGGTTGATCGTTATTGCAGTATAAAAATAAGTAAATGCAATGATTAAAATCGCAAATATAAAATTATACCAGAAACTTGTGTACCTTGTAAATGAATGGAAAAAACCCTGTACACTTTCAGAGCTTGAATACCCCGCAATCGCTAATGGAATAAACATAATTGCCTGAGCAAAAATGATTGGCATTACACCGGCAGCATTAACCTTCAAAGGTATATACTGACGTACTCCTCCATATTGTTTGTTTCCAACAACTCTTTTGGCATATTGTACAGGAATTTTACGTGTGCCCTGAACAAGCAAAATTGCAAATGCAATAACAAATATTAGCACTACAATTTCGAACAGGAACATGATAAGACCACCACCACCAGAGAACAGGCGTGATGAGAACTCCTGAATTATTGCTCCCGGCAGGCGTGAAATGATACCTATCATAATTATGAAAGATATTCCGTTTCCAATACCTTTATCTGTAATTCTTTCACCCAGCCACATTACAAACATACTGCCAGCCATAAGAATTATGGTAGAGGTGGCGATGAATAAAATGCTACTTGGTAACATTGAACCAGCCTGACGAACCTGTACACTGAGGTTAGCCATATAGGATGGCCCCTGCAGTGCAAGAATAAGTACAGTAAGGTAACGAGTATATTGGTTCATTTTAGTACGTCCACTTTCGCCTTCGTGCTGCAATTTCTGAAATTTTGGTACAGCAATTGTCAACAACTGAATAACGATAGATGCAGAGATATAGGGCATGATACCCAAAGCAAATATGGAAGCATTTTGAAATGCGCCACCTGAGAACATATCCAGCAATGCCATAATGCCACCACTTGTCTGATGTTTCAAGGCAGCTAGAGCTGTGGCATCAACACCCGGGATCACAATGTAAGATCCGAAACGATAAACTAACACAAATAATAATGTTGTAGTCAGTCGGTTTCGAAGATCTTCAATTCTCCAGATATTTTGTAAAGTTTCAAATAACTTTTTCATGCGCTTAAATTTTAACTGCATTACCACCAGCAGCAACGATTGCATCTTCTGCTGATTTAGAGAAAGCGTTTGCTTCTACTTCTAATTTTGAAGTTAATTTACCTTTTCCAAGTACTTTAACCAAAGCTGTTTTTGAAATATACCCTGCTTCGCGCAAATCCTGTAATCCAATTTTGGTCAGGTTTTTGCTGTCTGCAATAACCTGAAGAGTTTCAAGATTAATTGCTTTGTATTCTACACGGTTAATATTTTTAAAACCAAATTTTGGTAAACGTCTTTGAATTGGCATTTGTCCACCTTCAAAACCAATTTTACGAGAATACCCTGAGCGTGATTTTTGCCCTTTGTGTCCTCTGGTAGATGTGCCGCCTAAACCGGAACCAGATCCACGACCAATTCTTTTACGGGTCTTTACGGATCCAGATGCAGGTGTTAAATTGCTTAAATTCATGTTATCTTAATATTTTTAAGTCTAAATGACGATTATTACTTATTTAATTACTTCAACCAAGTGAGGAATTTTCGCTACCATTCCCAAAATTTGCGGAGTAGCTTCATGCTCAACTACGGCATTCATTTTCTTCAAACCAAGTGCATCTAAAGTTCTTTTCTGATCTTTCGGGCATCTGATTCTGCTTCTAATTTGTTTTACTTTTATAGTTGCCATAATGATTCTGATTTTATCCGTTAAACACTGTGTTAAGCGATACGCCTCTGTTTTGAGCGACTGTATGTGCATCACGCAATTCTGATAAAGCAAGCATAGTGGCTTTAACAAGATTGTGAGGATTTGATGAACCTTTTGACTTAGCAAGTACATCGGTAATCCCTACACTTTCCAATACAGCACGCATAGCACCACCGGCTTTCACTCCGGTACCGTTAGTTGCAGGTTCGATATAAACTCTTGCTCCTCCAAATTTCGCAATTTGTTCGTGTGGAATAGTTCCGTTCAGAACAGGTACTTTAATGAGGTTCTTTTTTGCTGCTTCAGTTCCTTTTGCAATTGCAGCAGTTACTTCACCGGCTTTTCCTAAACCCCAACCAACAATACCATCTTCATTACCTACCACTACGATAGCTGAAAAACTGAATGCACGTCCCCCTTTTGTAACTTTTGTTACACGGTTTACAGCTACAAGTCTGTCTTTCAATTCTAAATCATTTGTAGTTTTAACTTTATTCATTTTTGTTGTCATTGTGCTTAAAATTTAAGTCCACCTTCGCGAGCCGCGTCAGCTAATTGTTTAACACGTCCGTGATATAAATAACCATTACGGTCAAATACCACTTCTTTAACTCCTGCTTCCAGTGCGTTTTTTGCAATAAGTTTACCAACTACTGCTGCCTGCTCTGTTTTAGTAATTTTTTCTTTGCTTCCAAGCGATGAAGCCGCAGCCAGTGTAACTCCTTTTACGTCATCAATGATCTGAGCATAAATTTGAGTATTACTGCGAAATACGGTAAGACGCGGTTTTTCAGCTGTACCCGATATTTTTGTACGGATATGAGCTTTTATTCTGATTCTTCTATTTGATTTTTCACTCATTGTTTCACAAGTTTACGTAGATTATTTACCAGCTGATTTACCAGCTTTACGACGAATATATTCACCCTGGAATTTAACACCTTTACCTTTATAAGGTTCCGGCATGCGGAAGGAACGAATTTTCGCACAAACCTGACCAAGTAATTGTTTATCATTACTTTCGAGCATGATAATTGGATTTTGGTTACGTTCGCTTTTCGTTTCAACCTTTACTTCTAAAGGTAATACTAAATAAATAGTGTGTGTGTAACCTAATGAAAGTTCCAGCACTTGTCCCTGGTTGGATGCACGATATCCTACACCAACCAATTCCAGTGTTTTTTTGTAACCTTCAGATACACCTACTACCATGTTCTGGATTAATGAACGATACAAACCATGGTAAGCACGATTTTGTTTTTCGTCATTTACACGTGAAACTTTACATTCATTACCTTCAACTTCTACGCTGATGGCTGGGTTTACTGTTTGAGTTAATTCTCCTTTCGGACCTTTAACAGTAATTTCCTGGTCTTTTACAGTAACGGTAACTCCCGCAGGAACTGTAATGGGCAATTTTCCTATTCTTGACATTCTTTTTTCCTCCTATTCATTAATAAACATAACACAATACTTCACCGCCAACCTTCAGGTCAACAGCTTCTTTATTAGTCATCACTCCTTTGGAGGTCGAAAGAATGGCAATACCCAATCCGTTCAATACACGCGGCATATCTTTATACCCAACGTATTGACGAAGACCTGGTGTTGATACTCTTTTTAAATTCTTGATCGAGTTAACTTTGTTAACCGGATCGTACTTCAAGGCGATTTTAATTGAGCCTTGTGCCCCGTCTTCTACAAATTTGTAGTTTAAGATATAGCCTTTTTCGTGCAATATCCGGGTCATTTCTTTTTTTAAGTTCGATGCAGGAACTTCCACTACACGGTGGTTAGCTTTAATAGCATTCCTCAATCGAGTTAAATAATCTGCAATTGGATCTGTCATATTTTTGTTTTTAAATTGATCCCTACTCAGGGACAATATTTAATTAATAAATCTTTGCATGTGTAGCTGATTACCAGCTTGCTTTTCTTACTCCTGGGATTAAGCCCTTGGATGCCATTTCGCGGAATTGAATACGCGAAATACCAAATTGACGCATATATCCTTTGGGACGGCCAGTGAGTTTACAACGATTGTGATAACGGATTGGCGATGAATTTCTTGGAAGTGTCTGCAACAAATCATAGTTGCCTTCTTCGATAAATTTCGTACGCTTGTCTGCATATTTAGCAATCAGTTTGGCTCTTTTCACCTCACGGGCTTTCATTGATTCTTTTGCCATTGTATTTCCTTAATATTAGTTTTTCTTAAATGGTAATCCAAATTCCTTCAACAAAGCATAACCTTCTTCATCGGTATTGGCAGTAGTTACGAATGTAATATTCATACCCAGCAAACGAGAGATGCTGTCAATGTTGATTTCGGGGAAAATAATTTGCTCGGTGATACCCAGCGTGTAATTTCCACGTCCATCGAGTTTGTTTTCAATTCCCTTAAAGTCACGGATACGAGGTAAAGCCACACGAACCAGTCTTTCCAGAAATTCGTACATATTGTTTCCACGCAATGTAACCCGAACACCGATTGGCATTTTTTTACGCAATTTGAAATTCGAAATATCTTTCTTCGAAATGGTTGAAACTGCTTTCTGACCAGTGATAGTAGTCATTTCATTCAATGCTACTTCGATGATTTTTTTATCAGCAACAGCCATACCCAAGCCTTGATTCAAAACGATTTTTTCCAGTTTGGGCGCTTGCATTACAGAAGAATATCCAAATTCCTTCATTAAGATAGGAACGATACGTTCTTTATAGTCTTGTCTTAAACTTGCTGTGTTCATACTTAAATTTCCTCTCCTGATTTTTTAGAAATACGTACCAGTTTGCCATCTGCATTCAATTTGCGTCCAACACGTACGGGTTTTCCCTTTTCTGTCGGGTTTAAATTTGAAATATGAATAGCAGCTTCTTTTTTCACTATGCCTCCCTGAGGAGCTTTCGCGTTGGGTTTGGTATGTTTTGATACCAAGTTGATACCTTCTACGATAGCGCGTTGTTCTTTCACAAGAACTTCGAGTACACGTCCGGACTTACCTTTGTCTTCACCGGCATTTACGTATACTGTATCTCCCTTTTTTATGTGTAATTTACTCATCACTTTATTATTTCATTGATTAAAGCACCTCTGGTGCAAGTGATATAATTTTCATATTGGTTGCACGTAATTCACGGGCTACCGGACCAAATATACGGCTTCCACGAATTTCACCTGCATTGTTCAACAACACGCAGGCGTTATCATCGAAACGAATGTAAGAGCCATCGGGGCGGCGTACTTCTTTTTTAACGCGTACGATCACAGCTTTTGATACTGTGCCTTTTTTTATTTCTCCCGAAGGTATTACATTTTTAACTGCAACTACGATAATATCGCCAAGTGATGCGTAACGTTTTCCTGTACCACCTAACACTCGAATACAGAGTGCTTCTTTTGCACCACTGTTATCGGCTACTGTGAGTCTTGATTCTTGTTGTATCATAATTCTTACTTAGCTCTTTCGATTATTTCGTTTAGTCTCCATCTTTTCATCTTACTCAACGGACGAGTTTCCATGATGCTTACAGTGTCACCAATGTTGCATTCGTTCTTTTCGTCGTGAGCATGATATTTTTTCGTTTTATTCACGAATTTGCCGTAAATCGGGTGTTTTTCTTTCCACTTTACAGCTACTGTGATGGTTTTATCCATTTTATTGCTGGAAACCACACCAGTTCTTACTTTTCTTAAATTTCTTGTTTCCATCAGAATCTAAATTATTTTTTATTTATTTCTCTCTGACGTAATTCAGTTGCAAAACGGGCAATAGTACGACGTACGTCTTTGATTTGCAAAGGATTATCAAGAGGAGAAATGGCATGGTTCATTTTCAGACGTGCCAGATTGTTATTTTCAGTATCCAGACGTTCTTGAATTTCTTTGTCAGTTAGTTCTTTTATTTCTCTTGTTTTCATTTTCCTTATGCTTTAGATGTTGTGTCATAGTCACGTCTTACCACGAATTTTGTGATAACAGGCAGTTTTTGAGCTGCAAGACGTAAAGCTTCCTTTGCTACTTCAAAAGGAACTCCTTCCACTTCGAACAGTATGCGACCTGGAGTTACAGGCGCAACGAATCCTTCCGGATTTCCTTTACCTTTACCCTGACGTGTGTCAGCTGGTTTACGTGTGATTGCTTTATCGGGGAAAACGCGGATCCAAATTTGTCCTTCACGTTGCATATAACGGGTAACTGCTATACGTGCAGCTTCAAGCTGACGACCTGTTAACCATTTTGCCTCCATGGTTTTAATTCCGAAAGAACCGAAAGCTAACTGATTTCCGCGCTGTGCATTACCCTTATAGCGCCCGTCCTGTTGTCTCCTGTATTTTGTTTTTTTAGGTTGTAACATAATTTCCTCAATTCAATAAATTACAGTTATTTCTTTCTTTTTTTAAATCCTTTTCCTCCGCGATCATTCGGACGGTCGCCATGATGACGGTCTCCGCCACGTCCAGCATCTTTCGATGAGGTAAAGTTAGGAGCCAGATCTTTCTTACCGTAAACTTCTCCGCGGCAAATCCAGACTTTAATACCAATTATACCTACTTTAGTCAATGCTTCAGCATGCGCATAATCAATATCTGCTCTAAAGGTATGAAGAGGAGTTCTTCCTTCTTTATACATTTCCGAACGTGCCATCTCGGCACCGTTCAAACGACCTGATACCTGAATTTTTATACCTTCTGCTCCCAACCGCATGGTCGAAGCGATAGCCATTTTCACTGCACGGCGGTAAGCGATTTTACCTTCTACCTGACGGGCAACATTGTTACCCACGATTACGGCATCCATTTCCGGACGTTTTACTTCGAAAATATTGATCTGAACTTCCTTATCGGTAATTTTTTTCAATTCTTCTTTCAACTTGTCAACTTCCTGACCTCCTTTACCGATAATGATACCGGGGCGAGCTGTGCAAACAGTAATTGTTACAAGTTTAAGTGTACGTTCGATAACTATGCGCGATACGCTGGCTTTAGCAAGACGGGCATTAAGATATTTTCTGATTTTGCTGTCTTCAAGTATAGAGTCTCCGTAGTTGTCGCCTCCATACCAGTTAGAATCCCATCCTCGGATGATTCCTAAACGATTACTTATCGGATTTGTTTTCTGTCCCATCGTGCTTAGTTTTGGTTATCGTTAGTAATTTTGGTATCCACGAACAGTGTTACGTGATTTGAACGTTTACGGATACGATAACCACGTCCTTGCGGAGCGGTACGCAAACGTTTCAGCTGTGTAGCTGAGTCAACATATACTGCACTTACATATAAATTTGCATTTTCTGCTTTTTGCTCTGTTTTAGTTTCCCAGTTGGCAATTGCAGATTTCAGCAGTTTTTCCATTCTAATAGAAGCTTCTTTTGTTGAGAACTTTAATACGCCTAAAGCACGGTTCACTTCCATTCCGCGTATCATGTCCGCCACAAGGCGCATTTTGCGGGGTGATGTAGGAACACCGTTGAGCTTGGCAAAGTAAAGGCTCTTGTTTGCTTCTTTTTTAGCATCGGCTGTTATTTTTTTTCTTGCACCCATTGTTATTCTGAAATTTTTTATTTTTTTCTTTGTTTAATTCAATGGATTATTTCTTCTTACCACCGTGACCGCGGAAGATACGTGTGGGTGAGAATTCGCCCAACTTGTGCCCTACCATATTTTCGGTAATATATACGGGGATAAATTTGTTTCCATTGTGAACTGCAATTGTATGACCTACAAAATCAGGTGATATCATTGTAGCGCGTGACCATGTCTTAACGACGGTTTTCTTACCGCTTTCATTCATATCCAGCACTTTTTTCTCCAACTTAATGTTGATGAATGGTCCTTTTTTTAACGAACGGCTCATATTATTTACTTAATTTTTCTGATTATTTTTTCTTTCTTTCAATAATATATTGGCTCGATTGCTTTTTAGGATGACGTGTTTTGTATCCTTTAGCTAACAAGCCTTTACGTGAACGTGGGTGTCCACCTGAAGCACGGCCTTCGCCACCTCCCATGGGGTGGTCAACCGGGTTCATTGCAACACCTCTCACGCGTGGACGACGTCCAAGCCAACGTGAACGACCTGCTTTTCCTGATCTTTCCAATGCGTGGTCTGAGTTTCCAACGCTTCCGATAGTAGCTTTACAAGTACCAAGTACTTTGCGAATTTCACCGGAAGGTAATTTAACAATAACATATTTGTCTTCTCTCGAAGTCAACTGTGCGAATGTTCCTGCCGAACGAGCCATAGAAGCTCCTTGTCCCGGACGAAGTTCGATATTATGAACTACTGTTCCTAGCGGAATGTTTTGCAGCAATAATGTATTGCCAACTTCAGGAGCTGCATCAGCTCCCGATAGAATTACTTGACCCACTTGCAATCCGTTTGGTGCAAGAATGTAACGTTTTTCGCCATCAGCGTAGAACAACAAGGCTATACGGGCCGAACGATTCGGATCGTATTCAATTGTTTTCACGTGATTTTTCTGGTGCACTTGCAGTAATTGTGTCAAATGTACCAATAATCTTGTGTCTTTGCCCCGGTGTTGAGGGTTTTAATTTACGTACAGCCATTTTTTCTTATATATTGCTATAAAAATCTATTTTATCTCCTTCTTTCAGTGTAACGATTGCTTTTTTATAAGCTGATGTAGCGCCTTTAACAATTCCGGTTCTTGTATAACGGCTTTTGTTTTTTGGTGCTACAATGAATGTGTTCACATCGGTTACGGTTACACTATATGCTTCTTCGATTGCTTTTTTGATTTCAATCTTATTTGCATCTTTTTGTACTCTAAAGCCATAGCGGTTCAGCTTTTCGCCCAGCTGAGTCATCTTTTCTGTAACGATTGGTTTTACTAAAATTGCCATCTCTGTACCTCCTTAAGCTTTAAATATTTGTTCTAATGCAGCAACTGATTCTTCGGTAAATACTAAATTCTTAACATGAAGAATTGAGTAAGTATTTAATTCTGAAACAGTTATTACTTTTGCTCCTGGTAAATTACGAGCCGACAAATATACGTTTTTATTTCCATTTGCTAAAATAAAAAGTGCCTTTTTATCAGCAAGTTGCAAATTATTTGTCATTGCTACGAATTCCTTTGTTTTGGGTACTTCAAAATTCAAGTTGTCAACCACTGTGATTGCATTTTCAATTGCTTTGTATGATAAAGCAGATTTACGTGCAAGTTGTTTAACTTTCTTGTTAAGTTTGAAGTTGTAATCACGTGGAACCGGACCAAACATACGTCCACCACCTACGCGTACACCCGACTTGATATCACCCGGACGAGCGCCACCGCCGCCTTTCTGACGTCCAAGTTTACGTGTACTACCGGCAAGTTCGCTTCTGCCCTTTGATTTATGTGTTCCCTGACGTTGATTTGCCAAATATTGTTTCACATCTAAATAAATAGCATGGTCATTTGGCTCAATACCGAAAATAGCATCGTCTAACAATACTTTCTTACCGGTTTCTTTTCCTTTGATATCTAAAATATTTAGTTCCATGGTTATTTATTGATGATTACGATTGAACCTTTTGCTCCCGGTACTGAACCTTTCACAAGTATCAGATTGTGTTCGGGAATTACTTTTAACACCTGCAAATTTTGCATGGTAACTCTTTCGCCACCTGTGCGACCACCCATACGCATTCCGGGGAATACACGTGAAGGCCATGAAGATGCACCGAGAGAACCCGGAGCACGCAGACGGTTGTGCTGACCATGAGTTGCTTGTCCTACCCCACCAAATCCGTGGCGTTTTACAACCCCCTGGTGTCCTTTTCCTTTTGAAGTTCCGATCACATCTACAAAGCTGTCGGCTTCAAAAACACTATCAACGGTGATTACATCACCCAATTTGAATTCTTGTTCGAATTCCTTGAACTCAACCAAGTGGCGCTGCGGAGCTACTCCGGCTGCTTTGAAACGTCCTGCTTCAGCTTTGTTGGTATGTTTTTCAGTTTTTTCCTGAAAACCAACCTGAATAGCCTGATAACCGTCAGTTTCAACAGTCGTACATTTTTACCATCGGCACTGAAAACGGATGTCATTCCGATTTTTTTTCCTAATAATCCTGGCATTTCAAATGTTTTTTTAGTTACAAGTTACGAGTTACGAGTGACAAGTGTCACTCAACACGAAACAATTTTTTATTAATAATTTTATAATTTTCGAGCCACAAAACTACTTATTGCCGATGATTTTTCTGTAACAAAAAAAACAGGTAATACATAGCTTGTTACTCGCACTTGGCAATTCAAGTTTCATCAGAGCATCAACAGTTTTGCTTGTTGAGCTGTAAATGTCGATAAGACGTTTGTAAGATGAAAGTTCGAATTGTTCGCGTGCTTTCTTGTTTACGAAAGTCGAACGGTTTACAGTAAAAATACGTTTGTGAGTGGGAAGTGGAATTGGACCACTTACTACAGCACCTGTAGCTTTCACTGTTTTTACGATTTTTTCTGCTGATTTATCAACCAGATTGTGATCGTAAGATTTCAGTTTGATTCTAATTTTTTGACTCATTGTCGTTTTTAGTTGTTAATTTTATGTTTATAATTTTCCGGTTAAGAGTCATTCGCTAACCGGTTGTATTTTGCTTTTACACAAGCAATAGTTTATGACCGAAATCATAAACTATTGAAATTTATTTATAAAAGTTCCACTTTTCCTTTTGCTTCAGTTACCACTTGTTTTGCGATAGCATTAGAAACTTCAGCATAATGTGAGAACTCCATGGATGAAGTTGCACGACCTGAAGTAATGGTTCGCAAAGCAGTTACATAACCGAATGTTTCAGAAAGCGGCACTTTTGCCTTTACAATTCTGGCACCGGTACGGCTTGATTCCATACCTTCTACCTGACCGCGTCGTTTATTCAAGTCACCGATTACATCACCCATACTTTCTTCGGGGGTTACCACTTCCATTTTCATGATTGGTTCCAGAAGTATCGGTTTTGCTTTTGCACAGGCAGTTTTATAAGCAATCTGCGCGCAAATTTCAAAAGATAACTGGTCAGAGTCAACCGGGTGGAATGAACCGTCAATAAGAGTTACTTTCAGGGTATCCATCGGGAATCCTGCCAAAACGCCATTTTTCATAGCTAACTGGAAACCTTTCTGAATGGATGGAATATATTCTTTAGGAATATTACCTCCCTTAACAACGTCAACAAATTGTAATGATCCATCAAAATCCTTATCAGCCGGTTCTACCTTAACAATAATGTCGGCAAATTTACCACGACCTCCAGATTGTTTCTTGTAAACTTCACGAATTTCGACAGGTTTGCTGATAGCTTCTTTATAAGCCACCTGAGGACGTCCCTGATTACATTCAACTTTGAATTCACGTTTCAGACGGTCGATAATAATTTCCAGGTGAAGTTCACCCATACCACTAATAACTGTCTGTCCAGATTGTTCGTCGGTATGTACTGTAAATGTTGGGTCTTCTTCTGCCAGTTTAGCAAGTCCCATACCCAGTTTATCCAAATCTTTCTGTGTTTTTGGTTCAACAGAGATACCAATTACAGGAGTTGGGAAGTCCATCGATTCGAGTGTAATCGGATGTGCTTCGTCGCAAAGCGTATCACCTGTACGAATATCTTTGAAACCTACACCAGCACCAATATCACCTGCAGAAATTCCATCTACCGGGTTTTGTTTATTGGAGTGCATTTGGAAAATACGTGAAATACGTTCTTTTTTTTCTGAACGTGTATTATACACATAAGAACCAGCATCTAATTTTCCTGAATATACGCGGAAGAAACAAAGACGACCTACATACGGATCGGTAGCAATCTTAAATGCCAGCGCACACAATGGCTCGTTGGAATCTGGATGACGTACCACATCTTTATCCTCAAAACGCGGGTCTTTACCTACGATTTCGGGAGTATCAAGCGGGCTTGGTAAATAAGCACAAACAGCATCAAGCATGGTTTGCACACCTTTGTTTTTGAACGAAGATCCACAAATCATCGGATTGATCTGCATGGAGAGTGTTCCTTTACGGATAGCAACCTTAATTTCATCTTCAGTAATAGTTGAAGGATCATCGAAGTATTTTTCCATCAGCACATCGTCGAATTCAGCAATCGTTTCGAGCATTTTATCTCTCCACTCCTGTGCTTCATCTTTTAAGTCAGCTGGGATTTCTTCAATGCTGTATTCAGCTCCCATAGTTTCGTCATGCCAGAGTATAGCTTTCATTTGAACCAAATCCACTACACCTTTGAACTTTTCTTCAGAACCGATTGGAATTTGGATAGCGCATGGAGTAGCACCAAGCACATCTTTCACCTGACGAACCACTTCGTAGAAGTCAGCTCCGGAACGATCCATTTTATTAACGTAACCAATACGTGGAACGTTATATTTATCGGCCTGACGCCATACTGTTTCTGATTGAGGTTCAACACCACCAACTGCACAGAATGCAGCCACAGCGCCATCCAGGATACGCAATGAACGTTCTACTTCAACAGTAAAGTCAACGTGTCCCGGAGTGTCAATCAGATTAATTTTATATTTATTATCATTGTAATTCCAGGATGTAGTTGTTGCAGCTGATGTGATAGTAATACCACGTTCCTGCTCCTGCTCCATCCAGTCCATAGTGGCAGCTCCATCATGAACTTCACCGATTTTGTGAGTTAATCCTGTATAATAAAGGATACGTTCAGATGTTGTTGTTTTACCGGCATCGATGTGAGCCATGATACCGATATTTCTATTATAACTTAAATCTCCTTTAGCCATTTGTAATTTTAATACCTTATTAAATTAAATACCTCTAACGTGCTTGATAAATTAAAATCTGAAGTGAGCGAAAGCACGGTTAGCTTCAGCCATACGATGCATATCTTCCTTGCGTTTGAATGCACCACCCTGGTTGTTGAATGCGTCGATAATTTCGGCAGCCAATTTATCAGCCATCGAACGACCGCCACGTTTACGGGCGTATAATATAAGATTTTTCATTGAGATAGATTCTTTCCTGTCAGGACGAATCTCAGTTGGAACTTGGAAAGTAGCACCACCCACGCGGCGTGATTTTACTTCTACAAGGGGGGTAATGTTTTCAAGGGCTTTCTTCCAGATTTCGAGGGAGGACTTTTCTTCATTGGGAAGTTTGTTTTTCACCACTTCCAATGAATCATAGAAAATACCGAAAGCTATTGATTTTTTGCCATCAAACATCAAATGGTTCACAAATTTTGTAACCATTGATTCATTAAAAACCGGATCAGGTAATACGATCCTTTTTTTTGGTTTTGACTTTCTCATTTTTTGTAAAAATTTCCGTTTTTTGTTTTTTGGTTGCTTTTTTAGTCTTACTTCAACAGTTCCACCGAACCATTTACTCAACCTTTCATCTGCTACCTAAAAAACGCAAACAAGTTGTTTGAACTTGATTTTGTTAATTTTTTGTTAGAATTTCCGAAATTAATCCGGAACGGTAGATTTACTCAGTGTAAATTACTTTTTTCCTTTACCTTTAGCTGCGGCTGCGGCTGCCTGTCCTGGTTTCGGACGTTTTGCACCGTATTTTGAGCGACGTTGTGTACGGCCGTTAACACCGGCAGTATCCAATGTACCACGAACAACGTGATAACGTACACCCGGAAGGTCTTTCACACGACCACCACGAACCATTACGATCGAGTGTTCCTGCAGGTTGTGTCCTTCTCCGGGAATGTAAGCATTCACTTCTTTCTGGTTCGTTAAGCGTACACGAGCCACTTTACGCATAGCCGAATTAGGTTTTTTAGGGGTTGTAGTATAAACACGAACGCAAACACCACGACGCTGCGGACATGAATCCAAAGCTGGTGATTTACTCTTGTCAATGAGTTCTACTCTTCCTTTTCTAACTAATTGCTGAATTGTAGGCATTTTACTTCTGTTTGATAAATAAATACTTATTAATTATCCATTTAGATTTTTCTCCAAATTGGGTTGCAAAGGTACGAAGTTTTTTCTTAATGACAATAGGTGTGAAAATTATTTTTTAATATTTTCCTAAAAAACCAGTTGCCAGTGGATTGTATTTTTAATCAGATGGATATTTCTGAAAAAAACAACATGGTCGCTGTGCATCTGCGAAGTCATTCTGTTTAAAGAATTAAAATTATCTCCTAACAATTTACAATTCGGATAACAATTAATCGCCCTTGATAACGGAGCACATTTAACAGTGAATAATAGCCATTTATCATCTCCTGGTATTCGGGTTATTAATCACATTTGGGATTTACAAACTTGCATCCCGAAATGGTTTTTAATAATCAATTAGTAGTATTCGTAAGCGTTTTTTTTTATATCTTCTACCTTAATTTAATTAAAGCCGTTTCTCCTTTTTTCATTTTCAAAGAAACTAAACCGTTTGTTATTGGCAGTGCTTTTCCGTTTTTGGTAAGTAAGGAGGAATTTGAAGGAACTTTGATCCTGAACGTGTTCTCAACATT
>JAFNAU010000047.1 GCA_017860335.1 Bacteroidota bacterium | reverse complement strand
CTTGATGTATATCAGGTCGCAACCTCTTACAGGTAACGGACTGGATATTTCGACCCGATATCGTTTTCATCCGTGGGTCAAAGAAGATATCGGTCACGGGAATGGCATGTCAAACTTTGCTGCAATCTGGGGTATTCCTTTCTTTCTCTATTTTCTTTATTGCGTTTATCTGTTTGCTCATCATTATTCCCGAAAAAAAATAATTGCTGTCGTTTTTCTCCTGACCATTGTATTAGTACTCCAGGGTGAACAATTCCTAAATTATCCGATGTTTTTAAGTTTTTTTTCTTTACCGGTTTTTTACAGGCAGTTCTCAGAAAGCAGAAAAAGTTATTTACTTAAGGAAGACATAAAAACAGATATAAATATGAATTTATGAAAGTTCTCTGGTTTGCAAATACGCCTTGCGGAGCTACCGAAAAATTAATTCCGGATCACTATCTGGGTGGCTGGCTCAAATCATTAGAACAGCAATTGGTTCTGAATAATGATATTGAACTGACGGTCTGCTTTTATTGGGAAGAAGCTGTTGAACCATTCCGATATAAAAATACAATGTATTACCCGGTCTTTCGGCCAGGAAGAAATTCAAAAACAGAGCGTTTAATCAATCGTATACTTCGCAGTGATAACGACAAAAAAGAAACCGGAGAGCTGGTCAAAATCGTCAAAATGGTACGACCGGACATTATACATATTCATGGTACAGAACATAATTACGGTCTAATTCAGGCACATACCGATATTCCTGTAGTTATTTCCATTCAGGGCCTATTATCTCCTTTTAGCGAGATGTATTTCTCCGGGGTTTCTTTCCGCGCAGCCTATCGTTTCGAAGGAATAAAACCAAAGTTATTGTTCAGATCATACAGCAGAACAATTGCCGAACTGAAAAAGAGAGCAACTAAAGAGCGTGAAATTCTGTCGCATGCACTGTTTATCACAGGTCGAACCAATTGGGACAGGCGAATTACAGGATTACTTTCACCTTCAAGCCAATATTTTACATGTAACGAAATGCTTCGGCCTGCTTTTTACCAGTTCCTGTGGCATAAATCGAGATTTAACACCCCATTACAAATCGTTACCATCATGAATAGCGATTTATCCAAGGGTCTTGAAACTGTCATAAAAAGCGCCGAAATCCTTTGTAAGCAGAATTCAGTTCCATTCAAATGGATAATTATTGGTTTGAAAGAAACCGATGAACTGCCGATGATGCTAAAGCGTTGGTTAAAAATTGACTATCAGTCACTGAATATTTCTTTTTATGGTCTGAAGAGCGAAACAGACGTTGTGGAAATACTTGTAAAATCAGATATTTATTGTCAGGTAAGCCATCTCGAAAATAGCTCGAACAGTCTTTGTGAGGCTATGCTTATCGGGATGCCGGTGATAGCAAGTTTTGCAGGTGGAACAGATACAATTTTAGAAAACAATAAAGAGGGAATTCTCTTTCAGAATGGCGATGCCTATTCACTGGCAGGTTCAATTACCGAACTATCAAAGAATTTTGAAAAAGCCGTGAAATATGGGACTAATGCGCGTGAAACTGCCTTAAAAAGGCATAATCCGGATGAAATAGTCAGAAAACAAATAGAAATTTATCATACTGTTATTCAGGTAGCTGAGAAAAAATAATATAAAGAAACTATGTATTACCCCCGCGTGCTATTTATTGGAATTCAGCGCATTAACGAAAGGGACAGTTTTAACAACGGGCTCCTGTTGCGAAACCTGTTCAAAAACTGGCCGGGGGAAAATATGGCCCAGATTTTTTGTTACGACGACAACGGAGATAAAGGATTTTTTCAGCGCTACTACAGGATAGGAAAAGCTGAGAGAAGATTTGGTAAACTCTTTTTCAGACTTAAAACACATGAAATTCCAAAATCCGGATTTGATATTCTCAAACCTCCAACAGAAATCAGGAAGCATGGTTTAACAGAAAAAATAAAATTGCAAGCAAAACGGTATCTTGTTGACACAGGAATAGTTGAATTAATTTTCCGGCCAAAAATGTCTTCTGAAATGAAAACGTGGATTGAGAAATATTATCCTCAGGTAATTTTTGTACAGGGCTATAATCTGTATTTTGTGTGGCTGGCTTTATTATTAAAAAAAATGACCGGAGCAAAACTTGCATTTCTTACGACGGATGACTGGCCCTCCTATCTTTATTCCGGTATGTACGAAGAGCCGACGCTATTCCGGTGGCTGATGCGACCGATAGTAAAATCATCTACACAGCGATTGATGAACGATGTGGATGTAGCTTTTGCCTTTAACAGTATTATGTCACAGGAATATAAATCGCGTTACAATAAAGAATTCATCACCATTAACCACGCTGAAGAAACTGAAAGTTTTGAAAATGCACTTCCGCAAAGATACCACCCCGATAATGTCGTTTCAATTGTTTCCACCGGTTATTTCAATAAGTATCGCTGGCCGCTCCTGCTCGACGTGGATGAATGCTGCAGGATGCTTACAGAAAAAAGAAATCCGGTGCGTTTACTGGTTATTTCGTCGGGTATGGAAAAGGAAGGAATTGCTGCTCTTAAAAATGCAAAATTCACAGATATCATACCTGATCCGGGCAACGAATTGCTTCGCGGATATCTGAAAGGAGCCGATATAAACATCCTGGCAGAAACATTTGATGATCGGGTTGCTACTGCAATTAGCTTGTCTGTATCTACAAAATCTCATTTGTTTATGTTAAGTCAGCATCCAATTATTGTGTACGGACATCCAAATACAGGAGTTGTAAAATACGCCAAATCCGAAGGCTGGGCCAGCGTAGTTTCAAAACGGGATCTTTCACTCCTGATGAATGAAATGGAGATATTAATTACAAACGAGGATGAAGCAAAACGGCTGACTGGTTGCTCAAAAAACACTTTTGAAAAATATCATTCACTAAGTAAAAATCAAAAAACACTTCTCGATGCCCTGCAATGAATAAGAATAACCTAAAACGATTGTGATAATGAGAAAGCAACTGATTGAAATAATGAAAAAATCAAACGGAATGCTCTATATCATGGCTGTGATATATAGTTTACGTTCCTGCTTATTGATAAGAGGCTGCAAAAATAATTCAATTCAGCTTCGGGGAGCATTTCTGAAAAACACACGTATCCGGATAGAAGGCACAAACAACATAATAAAAATAGCCCCGGAAAACAGACTAAATAATTGCCTGATATACATCAAAGGAAATAATTGTGAAATCAACGTTGAAAAACATTGTATACTTGCCAATACAGAGTTATGGATTGAGGATGACAATGGCAAAATAACCATCGACTACAGAACCACAGCTGAAGGAGGACACATTGCCGCTACGGAAGGTAAGAGTATTTACATCGGTAAGGACTGCATGTTTTCACGTGATATAGAGATACTTAACGGAGACAGTCATGCTATTTATATGCTGGAGGTCAATCTAAGAATTAATGCCTCAAAGTCGGTGTATATCGGTAATCATGTCTGGCTCGGATCGGGTGTTAAAGTATTGAAGGGTACAACCATCGAAGATGGAACTGTAGTTTCTGCCGGAGCAATTGTAACAGGTCATCTGGAATCAGAATCTATTTATGCTGGCATACCGGCAAAAAAAATCCGGGAAAATATATTTTGGGAAAGGGAAAGATAATGGAAAAGAAAAAACTACTCATGTTTCATCCAGCATTAGCTCCTTACCGAATTGATGAGTTTAATGCTCTGAACAGCCTGTATGAACTGAAGATCGTTTTTCTGTCAGAAAATTTATGGAATCAGAAGTTCAATCAAAGCAAATTATTACCGCAATTAACTTTCCAATATTCATATTTATTGAAAGGTATAGGTTATAAAGAAAGGATATTCCGGTTCGGAATACTCCGCACTATCCGGGAATTCAAGCCGGACATTATCATGGGATATGAATTTTCTATTGTAACTCAATATCTTATTTTACTTAAAAGACTGGGCTTAATTTCTCAAAAAATAGGATCGATAACTGACGATAGCTTAGATATTTGCTCACATATCAAATCGACACTCAGATCTACCGCACGTAATGTGGCTTTGAAACATTTGGACTTTTTAGTTGTGATGTCGCAAGAAGTCTCGGCATATTATCAAAAAGAGTATCATCTGAATAAAAACCAACTCATTATTGCACCAATAATTCAGAATCCTGATAGACTAAGAAAAAATTCAAAGATTCTGGAAAAAACGGCTTCTGAATATCTGCAAAGATTTCAACTTGCAGAAAAAAAGATATTACTGTTTGTCGGACGGCTTGTACGCGAAAAGGGATTAACTGTTTTTCTGGATACGATACATACCATATTACCAGAGAATAATCAGATCGTTATTGTATTTGTCGGTGAAGGAGAAGAATTACAAACACTTCAATCTATGGCGAAATCAATGCAACTGAGTGACAGGGTAATATTCCCTGGAAGATATGAAGGCGATGAACTCTATGCCTGGTATTTATGTGCTTCGGGTTTCGTATTGCCCAGTACATATGAACCTTTTGGTGCAGTAGTGAACGAAGCGCTGATTTTTGGCCTGAAGGTATTATGCTCACAATATGCCGGTGCTTCCAGCCTTATCAGAGCAGACAACGGACTTATTTACAATCCCCTAAACAAAGAGGAATCGATAGAAAAAATTAAATTATTCATAAATAGTATAGAAACAGTCAGGGATGTCAGTTTGTCGAAAAAGCCTTCGCTGATTACCAATCATCAAAAAGAATTTATTGAGGAGTGGGAAAAAACCGGATTACTTTTAGTTGCTAATGGCTGAAAAGAAAAACATATTGTTTATTTTGCATCTACCGCCACCTGTACACGGCTCTTCGATGGTAGGTAAGGCTATTATGGAAAGTGAACTCATCAACTCATCCTTTGAATGCCGTTATGTTAATCTGTTGATGTCACGCACTATAAATGAAACCGGAAAACCGGGACTAATAAAAATTCTACGTTTCATACGGGTATGGTTCAGCGTATTGGGTGAGATAATCAGAAAGAAACCCGATCTGTGTTATCTGGCATTAACAGCATCTGGAACTGCTTTTTATAAAGACTTTTTATTGGTTTTACTGTTGCGCATCTTTCGTATCAAACACATTTATCATCTTCACAACAAAGGAGTGAAACAAAATCAGACTTCGAAATTAAATAATCAGTTATACCGGTATGTATTTAGCAAAGCAGAAACCATACTTCTTTCAAAACAGTTGTATAGTGATGTAGAATCGTTTGTGAAAGCATCGGGAGTATATTTTTGTCCGAATGGAATAAAAGACACTGTAATGACTGCTTTGCCCCGCTCCCACTCCGAAAAGGCTCCCGTTAAACTGTTTTTTTTATCCAATCTGATGAAATCGAAAGGAGTTTTTGTATTATTGGATGCCTGTTCTATTCTGATGCAAAAAAAACTTGATTTTGAATGTAATTTTGTTGGAGGTGAAGGTGATATAAGTGTTGACGATTTCAATAAATATCTGATTGACAACAAACTAATTCATAATATAAAATACCTGGGGCCTAAATTTGGAAATGGTAAGCAAGAGGTATTTTCAGAAGCTGATATTTTCGTTCACCCCACATCGAATGATTGTTTTCCGCTGGTTTTACTTGAAGCCATGCAAAATCAGTTACCGATTATTTCGACCAGTGAGGGTGGCATCCCTGATATAGTGGAAAATGATAAAACCGGCTTCTTGATACCTAAAAATAATGCCAGAGCATTAGCCGAGAAACTGGAAATATTAATCAAAAATCCAGAAATGCGACTGAAAATGGGAAAAGCCGGAAGATTGAAATATGAAAAAGAGTTTACCATGGAAATTTTTGAACAAAATCTGCATGAAATCTTACAAAAAGTTATTGCATAAAGTGAGTGGAAATAAAATAATTCTTATCTAAAAATATCAGAAATTATGCTTACAGAAGTCTCAAAAGAATTATACCGACAACATTTCCTTCAGAATCCACATCCTTTCATTTCTGAGGAATTTATCAATTTGGTAAAAGATAAGACCGATAAAGTGGTGCGACTGATTGAATCCGGCCAAAATGTGAGTATTGGATTACTGGCTGGCATTAAAGACGGAGTTCTCTGCTCTCCTTTTTCTGCCCCTTATGGAGGTTTTCATTTTATAAACGACGAGGTTTTATATGAAGATATATTCCGGTTTTTAACCCATCTTAAAGATTATGTTATTGCAGAAAAGCTAAAGAATGTTCAAATCACACTGCCATCGGATATTTATTGTTGTTCGATGAACGCTAAATTCGTAAATTCATTTGTAAGGTTGGGGTACATGATGAAAACTCCTGAAATTGTAAACTGGATTAATTTAAAATCATTTGATGGCAAATGGGAGAAAAAAACTATTCAGAAAAATATAAAAAGAACAATCCAAAATAATCTTTCATTCAACCTTGTAAGTGATGAAAAACAGAAGAATGAGGCTTATAAAATTATTTATGATAATCGAACAATGCTGGGACGTGAAATATACATGGATTTCACTGATCTGGAGAAAGTAAATAACATCTTCCCTGTGGATTATTTTCTGGTAAAAAACGTTAACAATGAGAATCTTGCTTCAGCGATCTTCTATCGTGGACACAACAAAATAATTCAAGCTGTATTTTGGGGTGATATCGTACCAAGAATGCAAGTTGGAGTAATGGATTTTTTGGTAATGAATTTATTCTTTTTTTATAAAAATCTGGGTTACGAATACATTTGTCTTGGCAGATCAAGTACAGATGGTATTCCGAATGAAGGTTTGCTGCGTTTTAAAGAAGCACATAATTGCACATCTTCATTGAGATACACTTTTACCTGGGGACCTGAAAGAGAATAAAGAATAATCCGATCGAATACCTTTTTTACACCTTCAGCTGTCACTAGTTTAGTCATTAAGAAAAACTATTTAAAACTTAATTATATTTTCCAAACATTAAAACAATTTTGACTTATTGTTGTTTAAATAAAACACCTCAAAAAGCAAATAACATTGATAATAAGATTATTACCATCAAATTAAAACATCTCATCATGTTGGAATCCGAAGAAAATATTAAAGAAAAAGTAAGACAGCATATTTTCAAAGCTACTCTGTCTGATGGTGAAATTATCAAAGACGATTCTCCGATATTTGAATTGGGCCTTCTCAATTCTATGGGATTACTTTATCTAATCGATTTTATCAAAAAAGAGTTCGATGCTGATGTAACTGACAACGAACTAACTAAAGAAAACTTTGAAAGCATAAATAATATAACATCATTTGTGAATAATAAATTACAGAAGAAAAATGATTGATCGTTGTTATAAAATATATCTGGTAAAAATTGATGTAAAAATCATTGGTTATCAGCCAACTTAAGTCTGGAGTTTTGATGTGTTAACTTCATTCAGCTTTCTCAAGACACTGTTATCTGTTTTGTTTATTAATCTTTCCGAAAATGTGTGGTATTGCTGGCTTTTACACAAATAATGTGGAAGAAAATGCTCCGGTCATTCTCAGACGCATGTTAACCCGGATTAAATACAGAGGTCCTGATGAAAGTGGCATTTATATTTCAAAAAATGCATGTCTGGGCAGTGTCCGACTGAGCATCATTGATCTCAAAACAGGATGTATGCCACTATCAAACGAAGATAAATCGCTGTTGATCGTATATAACGGAGAAATTTTCAATTATATTGAATTGAAAGGTGAGCTACTGAAAAAAGGTCATCATTTTAATACTCACTCAGACACCGAAGTTATACTTCATCTCTACGAAGAATATGGCCCGGAATGTCTCAAAAAACTCAACGGACAATTTGCCATTGCAATATGGGATACAAGAAAAAAAGAATTGTTTCTGGCTCGCGACAGGATGGGAATCAGGCCACTTTTTTACACCGAAGAAAATGGCAGTTTTATTTTCAGTTCTGAAATAAAATCTCTCCTCGAATATCCCGAAGTGACTGCAACTCTGTCAGTAAAAGCGTTATCTCAGGTTTTCACATTCTGGACAACAATATCTCCCGAAACAATCTTTAAGGATATTTTTGAAGTATCTCCCGGACATTACCTGCTGGTTAACTCTAAGGGAATTCAAAACTATCAGTATTGGGAAATACCCCTTTACAGACAGGATGAATACTTACAAATTGGCATTGATGAAGCTATTTCAGAATTCCGGACACTTTTTTCGGATGCTGTTAATATAAGACTTCGTGCCGACGTCCCGGTTGCAGCATATTTGAGCGGAGGTCTTGATTCGTGCATTACTACTTCATTCATTAAAGAAGTTGTACCCGATAACTTGCAGACGTATTCTATTGGTTTCACCGATAAAGAATATGATGAAAGCATATATCAGGACATGGCAAATGAATATCTCAAAACGAATCACAACCGGATTATTTGCAGTAATAATGATATTGCCGAAAAAATTGCGGATTTGATCTGGCACTCCGAAACTGTATTACTGAGAAGCGCTCCTGCACCTATGTACCTGTTGTCCGGATTGGTAAAAAGTCAAAATATAAAAGTGGTTGTAACCGGTGAGGGTGCCGATGAACTTTTGGGAGGTTATAATATTTTCAAGGAAGCAATAATCAGACAGTTCTGGTCCAGAGAACCATCTTCAGAACTTAGACCTTTGCTGTTGAAAAAGTTGTATCCATATCTGCCTCAAATTAAATCGGCTAACAGCGCTGCCTTAAAATTATTCTTCGGTTATAAACTTGAAGAAAACAAATCTCCTGTTTATTCTCATTTACTCCGCTGGAATAATACATCGCATATTAAAAATTATTTTTCCAGCGAAACAACAAAAGAAATTTCCGGCTACGATCCCGTAAATGAATTGATTGATAACATTGGCCATAAATTTGATGATATTGATCTTTTATCGCGTGCTCAGTGGCTTGAAATGACACTTTTTATGTCAGGTTATTTGCTCTCGTCGCAAGGTGACCGTATGTCAATGGCAAACTCGGTGGAAGGAAGGTATCCGTTTTTGGACTATCGGATTGTTGATTTTTGTATGAAACTGCCATCGGATTACAAACTGCATGGACTCAACGAAAAGTATCTTCTGAAAAAAATGATGGCAGGAAAACTTCCACCGCAGATATTGGAAAAGCCAAAACAGGCATATCGGGCTCCAATTTCAACTTGTTTTACGTCCGAAAGTGCTCCGGATTTTATCAACGAGATGCTGAGTGAAAAACAACTGATTTCGGTTGGAATTTTCAATCCTGATAAGGTACAGTATTTAATAACCAGGCTTAAAAAGAACAATCAGGTTTCGGAAACTGACAATATGGCTTTAATGGGAATTCTATCAACACAGCTTCTTGATTACCTGTTTGTTAAAAGAAATATCCCAATGCTGAAGGAAACAGAATTGCTAAAATGTAACGTTGAGATTTATGATGATTATTAAAATAAAACTTCAAAAATGCGGACATGGAAACCGACAAAAAACCTTTTTCTTCTGATATCTTACGACTTGATAACATCGAGTCCGTTTGCAACAATTTAGTCCAGCAGCTGAAGAAAAATGTCCTGCTGCAGCTTAATCGCCGGGGAGGCGTAGTAGGCATCAGCGGAGGAATTGATTCTTCGGTTACATTCGCACTTTCCGTCAGAGCATTTGGTGCCGAAAATGTATTAGGCATAATGATGCCTGAAGCAGATTCAAACCCGCAAAGTGAAGATCTGGCGCGAAAGTTGGCTGAAAAGCTGGACGCAAAAACGATAACGGAAAATATAACTCCTGTACTCGAAAAATTCGAGTGTTACAAGCGACGCGACGAAGCAATATCAAATGTGCTGCCTGAATTTAATCCGTCAACCGACAAAGCAAAAAT
>JAFNAU010000046.1 GCA_017860335.1 Bacteroidota bacterium | reverse complement strand
TAAATCGGTTTCCGCTTCCGATATCTTATTCGAAATTGTAAATACCCAAAAGCTTCTCCTGCAACTTTCTCTGTTTGAGAAAGATGCCGATAAGGTTTCAACAGGACAGAAAATACGCTTTTTTATCAACAATGAGACGGAAGAACACGTTGCACAGGTATACCAGACAGCCAAATCTGTTGATGCGGACAAAACCTACAAGGTATATGCCAGCTATCAGGGTTCATGCCGGCGAAGCCATTGTTAGTTTTGAGGACAAGGATTATATTTTTGTTTTTGGAAGAGATAAAAAGGAGGATGGAAAGCCATTCACCGAATACCGGATGATTGAAGTTCAGGAAGGCGTTTCGGACGATGGTTTTACCGAAGTGGTTTTACCACCAAACTGCGACATCAATACCGTAAAAGTGGTAATTAAAGGAGCTTACAACCTGCTATCGGCAAAGAAAAATGCCGGAGAAATGGCATGCTGAAAACAGACAAAAAAAGTCTTCGGAAATTCCGAAGACTTTTTTTGTCTGAATTGATAACAACTTAATTTCTTCGGATTAAACTTGTAACAAAAATTTAATACAAACTATTTTGCCACAACTAAAATATGTCGTATGTTTGCGACATAAAACAATAGCGATATGAGAAAACCAGAAGTATTTGATACAGAGCTACAAGAGTTGGCTGCATTTGCCAAAGTAATTTCACATCCGGCGCGTTTGGCTATTTTGAAGTACCTGGCCGAAACTAAAACCTGTATTTCGGGTGATATTTCAGACAAGCTTCCGCTGAGCCGCACAACTGTTTCTCAACATTTGAAAGAATTGCGGGATATGGGATTAATCCACGGAGAAATTGACGGGTTGAAAATCAATTATTGCCTGTGTGGTTCGACCATAAGCAAAAACCTGGATAACTTCGACCGGTTTTTCAATGAAATCAAATCTGCCGAAATAAGTTGCAATTCATCTTGTGATTAATCTTCAAATCATCTCATTCTCAAATTTTCAAATCAACAAAATATGAAAGTACTCATTCTTTGTACCGGAAACTCCTGCCGTAGCCAGATGGCACACGGCTTTTTACAATCGTTCGATCCAACTATTACCGTTTGCTCAGCCGGAACACAGGCCAGCGGCAAGCTGAATGAAAAAGCAGTGGAAGTGATGAAAGAAGCCGGAATTGACATCAGTCACCACACTTCCGATCCGGTAGAAAAGTATTTGAAAGATGAATGGGATTATGTGATCACCGTTTGCGGCGGTGCCAACGAAGCATGTCCGGCATTTACAGGAAAAGTGAAACATCGTTTGCACATTGGTTTTGATGATCCAAGCCACGCCGAGGGAACAGAGGAATTTATCCGGGGTGAGTTTATCCGCGTACGCGATGAGATAAAAGAGGCTTTCTACAAACTTTACACAGAACAAATCAAACCTCAGTTATAATATCAATGGGAACTCAAATTAATGTTCAATCTTTAAGGCCTGTTACTGTTACAGCTCCGACCGTATCTTCAAAACTCGAATTATCCGATTTATTAGGGGCATTAAAGGTACGTTTTGGCATTAACAGAAATAATTATATAGTAAAACCCGGATTGTACAAAGTTGGTAAACCGGATAGTCAGTCAGACGTGTTGGTATCAGCCAATTACAAATTAAGTTTTGATGTTTTGAGAAAGAAACTTGATACGTTGAATGTTTGGATTTTAGTTGTCGATACCAAAGGCGTAAATGTTTGGTGTGCTGCCGGAAAGGGAAATTTCGGAACAGAGAACGTAGTAAAAAGCATCAAAAATTCATCTTTGGAATACATTGTGAAGCATCGCAATATAATCTTACCACAACTTTCGGCAAGTGGGGTGGCGGCACACAAAGTAAAAGAACAAACCGGGTTCAGAGCCGTATTTGGTCCGGTTCAGGCCAAAGACATAAAATCCTTTATCGAAGCAGGATATAAAGCAACTCCCGAAATGAGAAAAATATCTTTTCCAGCGATTGAAAGAGCTAAACTTATACCGGTTGATTTCATGTATGCAAAATACAAACTGCTGCTCATTCTGTGTGGATTTTTCATCTTCTCGGGTCTTGATAAGACGGGTTTTTTATTTGCTAAAATGCTCGAAACAAGTCTGTATCCTTTAATAAACATTACAGGGGCTTATGTTGCCGGAATTGTTGCTGCTCCACTTTTTCTGCCCTGGATACCTTTTCGGGCATTTGCTTTGAAAGGGACATTTTGGGGTTTAGTACTTACAATTCTTTTGTATTTTTTATTCGAAGTTCCCTATATTGATGGAATAAGCATGGGATTAATAAATATAAGCATTGCCTCCTTTATGACCATGAATTTTACAGGCTCATCAACTTATACTTCATTGTCCGGAGTAAAAAAAGAAATGAAATGGGCTGTTCCTTTTCAGATCGGATTTATTACACTGGGTTTAATTCTATTCATTTACTCAAAATTAGTTTGATATGAAAACAATGCAGTATTTAAAAAACGTGGTTACATTAAAACTGGATAGTAATTCATGTACTGGATGTGGAATGTGTGCAGTTGTTTGTCCTCATGCAGTCTTTGAGATGCTTAACGGGAAAGCACATATTGTTGATATTAACGATTGTATGGAGTGTGGGGCTTGTGCGCTGAATTGTCGGTTCGATGCAATAAAGGTAAAATCGGGTGTCGGTTGCGCAGCTGGAATTCTGAATGGAATATTAAATGGAACCGAACCTTCCTGCGATTGTAGCGGGGGAAGTAAAACAAGCTGCTGTTAATAACTTGTATTAACAGGCGAGATTAATTTCCAAATTTTCTTTTCTTCATATCAACAAATAAAACCGAACTTATGATTTACTACATTATCAAAGTATTGCTTTCATCGGTAGTCATTGTGGCTGTCTCCGAAATTTCGAAACGAAGCACCACTTTAGGGAGTATTTTGGCTTCAATCCCGTTGGTTTCGTTACTGGCTTTTGTGTGGATGTATATTGATACAAAAGACGTCACTAAAATAGCTGACCTTTCTCAGGGTATTTTCTGGTTGGTAATACCATCGTTAATTTTCTTTATTCTGTTTCCAGTATTACTGAAAAAGAATGTGGATTTCTGGTTGTCGTTGGGCATTTCGTTGATAATAATGGTAATAGGGTATTTTGTGATGTTGGTCTTGTTGAAAAAGGCAGGGGTAAATATTTAATTTGAGGATGTACCGATTTGAAAATGAAATATCTACTGTAACATATAAATTATAATGAATTAATTATGAGAAATGATAAAGAAAATCTGATTGTGAATCTGTCTCTGGAATTTGCGCTTGAGATTATTGACTATTCCGAGATACTTGAAGAGAAGAGAAAGTTTGTGGTTTCAAATCAACTGCTGAAATCGGGTACATCAATAGGAGCAAACGTAAACGAAGCTCAGAATGCGGAAAGCAAAGCTGATTTTATCCACAAGATTAAAATCGCGGCAAAAGAAGCTGATGAAACAAAGTACTGGTTGCAACTTTGCCGGTTATCAAAGAACTATCCCGATCCGTCAGGAATGGATGAAAAGCTTAATTCAATCATTCATGTTCTTTCAAAAATAATCAGCTCATCAAAAAACAACCAATAATTTTCAAATCTTCAAATTGTTACATCTTCAAATTTTCAAATTATGAACTCATCTTCAAAACTTTCATTCCTCGACCGTTACCTGACACTATGGATATTTTTGGCTATGTTTATCGGCGTATTTTCAGGCTGGTTGTTTCCCGCTGTCGCTGAATTTTGGGACAGTATGTCATCGGGCACAACCAATATCCCGATTGCCATCGGCCTGATTGTAATGATGTATCCGCCTCTGGCAAAAGTAAAATATGAAGAGCTGGGCGAGGTATTTAAAAATACAAAAGTTCTCGGATTGTCGCTGGTTCAAAACTGGATTGTCGGACCGGTATTGATGTTTACACTTGCAATTTTGCTTTTCAAATTTTTCCCCGGTGAAAATAATGCCAATCTGCCGTATGTGTACGGTATTATCATGATCGGGTTGGCGCGGTGTATTGCTATGGTGATTGTCTGGAATGATCTGGCCAAAGGCGATACGCAGTACGCGGCCGGACTGGTAGCCTTCAACAGCATTTTTCAGGTACTGTTCTTCTCAGTTTATGCATGGTTTTTTATAGCCATTGCTCCCGGCTGGTTTGGTATTCCCACCAGCGATGCAGTTGCCAAAATTACCATCGGACAAATTGCCGAAAGCGTTTTTATTTACCTTGGAATTCCGTTTATTGCCGGTTTCCTGACACGTTTTATCCTTATTCGGGTGAAAAGCAAAGAATGGTATCACACTCGGTTTATTCCTAAAATCAGTCCGCTGACGCTAATTGCGCTGCTTTTCACTATCATCGTGATGTTCTCGCTTAAAGGAGAATACATTGTAAAAATACCGGGTGATGTGGTGCTGATAGCTGTTCCTTTGCTTATTTACTTTGTCGTTATGTTTGTGAGTTCATTCAGGATGAGCAAAAAGGCGGGAGCCAATTACGAGCAATCAACCACTCTGTCATTTACCGCAGCAAGCAATAATTTTGAACTCGCTATTGCCGTTGCCATTGCTGTGTTCGGAATTAATTCGGGCGAAGCATTTGCCGCTGTTATTGGTCCGCTGGTGGAAGTGCCGGTAATGATTGGATTGGTAAATGTGGCGTTTTGGTTTCGGAAGAAGTGGTTTTAACCAGTAGTAAAAGTAAAAGAGTACAAAAGGTTTCTTTGAGCTTGTTGATTTAATCAGAGAACCCAAATGTACCGCTTATTCTTATCCTTTCCCGGATTTACTGAATTTTTAGGTTGTTGCCCCTTGGTCGTTGGGGGTTGATTGTTTGCCTTCCGGTGTTTCGATTTGAACTGCTGTTTGTATTCCTGTTGACGGAGTTGTTCGTATTTCTGTCAGTGGATGGCTTATCCATATTTTCGCCTCCCTCGGTAGGAAATCCGGGTTTCTTTTCACTTTCTGGTCGCTTGGGCGGAGCTGTTCTGACAAATTTAAGAAACACATCTTCGCTTTTTGCTGGTCTTTCCTTTTCGTACCAGTAAAAGTTACGCAGATAGAGATCATTCTCTTCCATGTCAATAATTGGGTACATCGAACCACTGGAAGCTGAAGTGAGAATAATTCGCTCTATCTTCTTGTCTTTGAACAGCATCTTTACATAGCTGCTTACCGTTTTATTCAGTCCGATGATATCTTTCGTTTTTTCGTCGTGCGGGAAATAGATGCTTTCAGCATTCCCGTCGACATCTACCCGTCGGAGTTGTCCGCTGTCGAGATAAGCTGTTATCTCCTTTCCTGATAACTGATTGTAATAAGTGAGTGTATCTTTCTGTACAGCCATTGCCGACTGCATAATATGAATTTTCTCCACTTGCTGATTTTTAGTATAAGCCCGTATGGAATCGCCCGAAAGCTGATTGTTGCCCGACCAGAGTACCGGCATGACTTTGAGATTCATGATGGAGTCGCGCGAAGTGTAATACAGCGAATCGCACATTCCCTGTATGTCCGCTCTGAAGAACCGTACATTCTTATGTGCTTTGATAGCGTCGTAAATAGAATCCTTGAAGTTAAAGAGGGTATCGGCACTCAGAAAAAGCGAGTCTTTTCCCGACCAGTCGACAAAGAGTGCCGAATCGGTAGCCAGCCCGGATTCTTTTCCTTCGTCATACGATACAAAATTTCCGTAAAGGGTGGTTTTTTGTTTCGGATCATTCAGCTCGACGTTGGAGAATGCTTCGCTGTATTTGTTTTTCTTATCGTAAAAGATCGTATCACCAACCAGCGTTTTACCATCATTTTGTTCAACAAATGAACGGTTGAGAAGCATCATGCGGTCTTTAGCCGTATCGTACCAGCCGAGTTTGCTGTAAATATTGGTCTTTTCCTTGTAGAGTACATGCGAATCGCCTACAATGTCGGCAACGGAAGTTTTAGTGTTGTATTTGAGAGTATCGGATGTGATTGTGTAATTTGGATTGGTCATCTTCACATCTTCTTTGAACAACGCTTGTCGGGTAGCGGGGGAGTATTGCCCCCATACCGAGGTGAGTACATTCACATTGTCCACAACTTTGCCACCGGTGTAATAGTAGGCCAGATTGGCAACCCGGTCGTAGTTCATACTGTCGGTTGTGAGGGTGGTGTTGCGGTTTACCAGTTTCACATTATCGCGCAGGCGTGCCAGTCGAGTATTTCCGTCGTAGTTGAGATAGTCGCCGTAGATGAACAAGGTATCTCCCTGAACCATTTTTACTCTTCCGAATGCATCGAACGTATTGCTTATATCGTTGAAATAGGCACTGTCGCAGTACAAAACGGCATTTTCATGACGGAAGCGTACATTTCCCCTCAGTATCTGTACATCGGGAAAAAGCATCTGATCAAAAAAGAGAGTTTCGCTGTTTTCCAGATAGATAAGAGATGATTTCGGATATTTGGCTGGATTAGCGGGTTTGAATACAGTAGCGCCAACAGGCGGTGGCTGGTATGCCGGAGTTTTTCCTCCCCTACGGTTTTTGGACGTTGCAGTTTTAATTTGCTGATTTTTCTGATACTGAAGTACCTCGCTCCGAAGCTGACGCGGAGAGTAAGCCTGCGCACGGAGTTCGGGTAAAAAAGTCAGGGTAATGATTATTAATATCATAACCCTGAACAAGTTGGTATTTCGTAATTTGTTTTTCATTAAAGAAATACGATAAATATGCTAGTCTTTAATCCAGCCTTTGTACTGGAAATTGCAGTTGCGCCATTCGGGCTTAATACTGATATAGGTTTCTTTTTGTTTCTTCGAAATCCAGTTGTGGAGAAATTCCTGTTTCTTGTTGCCTTCCATGATGTTTTTCAGTACCTGATAATCATCCATGATGTTGGCTTTATGGGTCGGAGTTTTGCTTTTCAGTTTTACGATTGTAATCATTTCCTTTCCTGTAAGCGGATCAATCATTGTAAATGCTTTGGAAACTTCTCCGACATTCATGTCGTATGCCGCTTTGGCTACTTCCGAGGGCAAGTCCTGATATTCAAATTTTGAATTACCGGTATTCTGGTTCACCATCAGTCCGGCATTCATGGCCGTATTTTTGTCCTGCGAATAATGCATTACAGCCTGCTCGAAGGTAATTTTATTCTGGCGAATAAGGTCAGCCAGTGAGTCGAGCCGCGTTATCCCATTTTGTTTGTCCTCAATTGATGCGCGTGGTTTGAGCAGTATGTGACGACAATTCACTTTATCGCCTCGTTTGCCGATCAACTGAATGATGTGGAAGCCGAACTGCGATTCCACGATGCGTGAAACCTTCTTCGGATCCTGGAGGTTGAAAGCTACAGCAGCAAATTCAGGGTCCAGGGTAGCACGTGCGGTATAACCAATTTCACCCCCCTTGACAGCGCTTCCGGGATCTTCGGAGTAAAGACGTGCCAGCAGGCTGAAATCAGCGGGATTGGCTGTAGCGCGTTCAGTGAACTCGCGCAGTTTTTCTTTTACACGGTTCACTTCGGCAAGCGGTATAGGCGGGTTAACCGAAAGAACCTGAAGTTCAACCTGTTCGGGTATGGTAGGAAGGCTGTCTTTCGATATGTTGCTGAAATAACGGCGTACTTCGGCAGGAGTTGCCTGGATGCCGCTCACCAGCTGACTTTGCATTTGCTCTATCAAAGCCTGGCTTTTATATTTCTCGCGGATAATTTCGCGCAGTTGAGCCACTGTTTTATGTGAGTATTCCTCAGCTTTCTCCACAGAACCCACGTCGGCAATGTATTTGTTCAGATCGGCTTCAGCAAGCGAGGCAATGTAACCTTCGTTGACGGTAACACTGTCGAGTGCGGCCTGATGCAGGAAGAGTTTCTGAATTGCCATCTGTTCGGGAATAACACAGTATGCATCACCCTGAATGGGCTGTCTGCGCATTTGTGCATCCAGAATAAGGGCTTCGACGTCGGATTTGAGAATGGCTTCATCTCCGACAATCCAGATGACTTCATCTATGGTATTTTTCTTTTGAGCCTGCAAACCCGGTGCGAGTAAGCCGAAAGCCAGTAAAAGCAAAGATATTTTACGCATTTTTTACATGTAATCGCGAACGGATCGAAGGTTCACGGGTTTTTATTGTTTTGAATATTATTTCTCAGGCCGGTGAAAAAATACCGGAATGAAAATCTGTTGATTTCTATTTCTTAAAGTAATTGATCGTACCTTCCTCAACTGCATCTTTGTAAATATCGTTTTCGAACTGAATGATAAAATCTGATTTCTTTTTGTTCAGCAGGATATACGATATTTTATCTTTAGCGAGTTCATAAGGTTCAACCTGTCCCGACGGCAATGCACTTGTAATCCGCAGAAAATACGATTTGGTGCTGTCCGAAGTCTCTGCAAAATTCGTTGTTCTGATAAATGCGCCCGAATCTTCTATTCTGAAAGGTGCTTTTTTCAGAATTTCAGTAAATGGAGTCCAGTCATTCATAAAAAAATCAAAACTGATAGCGTTCTTCAGGCTGTATTTTTCTATGTTTTCGAGCGACTTTGTATTGGAGAGCCGAACCCATTCGCGTACTCTGTCTGTCTGCGGCGCGTTTTTGGGTACAACCAGCAATATGCCTTTTATCAGATTTTCCGGAGATATAAGTCTCGATTTATAGATTTCGTAAAATCTTTTCAACTCATCTTCAGATACTTTGTCGGTAAGCCGTTGCTTAATTAAAGCCTGTTCGTATTCGTGAATGATCAGCGATTTGCGATATTCGTCCACCAGTCTTTCAATGTCGTTCAGCTTATTGATATTGCGTTTGGCATTCTCATAGATGAGTACATCGGTTACCCATTTTTTAATATATCTTTCGGCAATATCAGCACTGTCAATGATTGAAGCTGTGGCCGGAATGATTTGGTCGATTTCGTCCTGATAAAGAAATTTTCCTTCCACTTCCAGTACCGGCGTTCGTTTAGTATCCGAACGGTTGCCCGAACATGATACGATAAAAATGGCCAGTATAAGGAAAAATATCTTTTTCATTTTGTAACAAAACCAGAACTTTCAGAATACAACAATGCCAAAATAAACGCTCAAAGTTAGAACATTTATTTTGGCATTCGTTAAAATATTAGTTTTTCTTAACCGTTTTCAGTACTTTTTCGTCTACAGTGAAGGCGTATTTCTGTCGAAGCGAATTAATCCACTCTTTTTCGAGATAATCCTGGTAATCGGCTGTGATAATTCCCCGTACATCGGTGAAATCTTCTGGCATGGTTTTGAGTATTTTACCTGCTATAAAATAGTATGGATATTCCTTTTCAGCTTCATAGATTCCTTTTTTGAAAATATTGGCGTCAATTACCTTGTTTTCACCTTCAACCCACAATCCTTTTTCAACCTTTACATACTGGATGCTGTCGTTAAGTCTTTTATGCAGGTAACTGTCAATTGAATCGTTAGTTGCCCGTTTCACTATCAGTCTGGCGGCTTTCAAAGTAGGTTCGTCCTTGCAGTAGATGATGCGGCCTTTGTAGTGAGGTTTTTGCCATGCGTAATTCGATTTATTCGTTTCAAAATATTTGGAAAGTCCTTCATTATCTTTCGATGCCTTATCCCATACTTCGCGGTTACTGATGTCAAAAAGCAGAATTCCATCGTGATATTCCTGCATCAGATAGTGGAATTCGGGATATTTTCTGTCGAGTTGTGTTTGTTCATAAGTTGTCAGCTGGTTGCCGGCAAAGGCATTGAACTGATCCCTGATGAAATCACTTCGAACTCCTCTGAAACCTGCAGCGGCAGGGAGCATGTAGCTGACAAAGTCATTCTGAGTGAATGTTTTGTCTGCAAAGCTGAAGAGCGGTTTTTGCAGTTTTTTAGATTCAACTGCGAACAATGAATCGGAAGGAGCATATTTTTCACTCAACTGATAAATTTCAGTTAAAGCAAGAGTATATTCCTGATAGTTATATTCTTTTTTTAATTTATCTGTGAATGATTGATTAATCAATTTATTACGTTCGTTTTGTTTGATCTGATTTTCCAGTTCGGCTTTCATTTCGTCAAAACCGGCAAGAGGTCTTTTCTCAATCAACTGTATGATATGCCATCCTACGGCAGAACGTACAGGTTCGCTATAATCGCCGGGATTTTTCAACGAAAAAGCTGCTTT
>JAFNAU010000045.1 GCA_017860335.1 Bacteroidota bacterium | reverse complement strand
GGTGAAGATTGCTTTTGATAGCCTGCTGGTGGTTATTTCTGTGGTTTTTTCATTGATTTTTCTTCGAAATCTGCAGGGTGTGCGTGAAGGTACTGTGGCAGCGGCGTTGCTGGTGGGTGCAATAACCCGATTTTATACCAATAAATTTACGTTTGTGGATAAACTGATTGGCGTTGCCGAAAAAATTGAGATTACACCTCCGGAAGAAATACATACTCAGGTGATAACCATATCCCGGGAGTATGGCAGTGGCGGGCATGAGGTAGGGGAGCTTGTTGCTAAAAAACTGGGTTTTACATTTTATGACACCAACCTGATAGACCTTTCCGCACTCGAAGGTGGCTTTACACCCGAATTCGTTAAGGAAAATGAACAGAAGCTGAAGAATAGTCTGCTCTACTCGCTTTACAAACACAATTACGCATATGTCAACGAGATTATGCCGCCTCAGGATGCACTTTTTCTTGTTCAAAGTAAAGTCATCCGGGATATCAGTGAAAAATCATCCTGCGTGATCGTGGGTCGTTCGGCCGATTTTATACTGAAAAGTCATCCGAATTGTTTCAATGTTTTTGTGCATGCCGATAAAGCTTTCCGTCTGGAACGCATCATCAATAACTATGGTTTCGCTCCCGGCGAAGCAGAAGCACAAATGGAACGAAAAGACAAGGAACGGATTAACTTCAGCAAATACTATACTCACCGCAACTGGGGCGAGCCGGAAAATTACCATCTCACGGTAGATAGCTCGACTTTTGGTATCGAAATAGCAGCCGCCTTGATTGTTGACGCCTGGCGAAAAACCAACGTGCTGGGAAAAACAACACTTAACCCCCAGAGCTAAACCAAAGCCGGTTCCAGGTTTTACTGCCGTGTAAACCTGTGCGGATGCACATGAGTTCACGGTCGCAATTAGTAAAAATCGACACGATTTTTACTTCAGTTATCCAAATTTTTATCGTATATTTGTATGTTTTTTGATGTGAAATTTGAAAATTATATTTCATACTCAATGACCATATAAAAGTCTGAAAATAAATTAGATATAAAAATGAACGAAGAGCAAATTAAAAATTCTGCCGGACAGTACGGTGCTAACAGTATTCAGGTGCTTGAAGGTTTGGAAGCGGTGCGTAAGCGTCCGGCTATGTATATTGGTGATATTAGTTTGAAAGGATTGCATCATCTGGTGTACGAGGTGGTTGATAATTCTATTGATGAAGCCCTGGCCGGTTACTGTGACATGATTCATGTAACAATCAACGAGGATAATTCAATAAAAGTAACAGACAATGGTCGTGGTATCCCGGTGGATATGCACGAAAAAGAAGGAAAGTCTGCACTTGAAGTGGTAATGACCGTACTTCATGCCGGTGGTAAATTCGATAAGGGAAGTTATAAAGTTTCAGGCGGGTTACACGGAGTGGGTGTGTCATGCGTGAATGCACTTTCAACGTTGTTGCGTGTGGAAGTAGCTCGCGAAGGGAGACTGTATGCTCAGGAATACTCCTGCGGTATTCCCAAAGCGCCGGTTGCCGAAATCGGTGAAACCGACAGACAGGGAACTTCGGTGACATTCCTGCCAGATGACAGTATTTTTACCGAAACAGTTTATAAGTATGATATTCTGGCAAGCCGGCTTCGCGAGCTGGCGTATCTGAATGCCGGAATAACCCTCACACTAACCGATAAGAGAGTGCAGCAGGAAGATGGTAGCTATAAAAAGGAAGTGTTCTTTTCCAAAGAAGGTCTGAAGGAATTTGTTGAATATATAGATGAGAGCCGCGAAAACCTCATTGATCAGGTGATTCACATTTCGACCGAGAAAAATGGTACCCCCGTTGAAATTGCACTGCTTTACAACACCTCATACAACGAAAACATCCATTCTTATGTGAATAATATCAATACCATTGAAGGAGGTACTCACCTGGCAGGTTTCAGACGCGGACTTACCCGTACTCTGAAAAAATATGCCGAAGATAACAAATTACTCGAAAAGCTCGAAAAAGCAAAAATAGAAATCAGTGGTGACGACTTTCGCGAAGGACTGACAGCTGTTATCTCCATCAAAGTGGCTGAGCCGCAGTTTGAAGGACAGACCAAAACCAAACTTGGTAATAACGAAGTTATGGGTTCGGTGGATATGGCCGTAAGCGAAGCTCTTGGCAATTATCTGGAAGAAAATCCGAAGGATGCCCGCACCATCGTCGATAAAGTAGTTTTGGCAGCTACAGCTCGTCATGCTGCCCGCAAGGCACGTGAACTGGTACAGCGCAAATCTCCCCTTTCGGGTGGCGGACTACCGGGTAAACTGGCGGACTGCTCCAGTAAGGATGCACAGAAATGTGAATTGTTCCTCGTCGAAGGGGACTCGGCCGGTGGTACAGCTAAACAGGGACGCAGCCGTGAGTTTCAGGCAATCCTGCCGTTAAGGGGTAAAATTCTGAACGTAGAAAAAGCCATGCAGCACAAAGTGCTCGACAGCGAAGAAATCCGCAATATTTACACGGCTCTCGGCGTAACCATCGGAACAGAGGACGACAGCAAGGAACTGAACCTCTCCAAATTGCGCTATCATAAAGTTATCATCATGACCGATGCCGACGTGGACGGAAGCCATATAGCCACACTGCTGATGACATTCTTTTTCCGCCATATGAAGGAAATTATCGAACAGGGCTATCTCTTTATCGCGACACCACCGCTTTACCGGTGCTCCAAAGGCAAAGTTGAAGAATACTGCTGGAACGACCAGCAACGTAAAGCTTTCATAGACAAATACGGAGGCGGAAATGAAAGTGGTATCCATACGCAGCGTTACAAAGGTTTGGGGGAAATGAATGAAATACAGCTCTGGGATACAACAATGAACCCCGATAACCGAACCCTGCGTCAGGTAACCATCGAAAATGCAGCCTCCGCCGACCACGTTTTCTCTATGTTGATGGGCGATGATGTGGCACCAAGACGACAGTTTATAGAGCAGAATGCGACTTATGCAAATATTGATGCATAAAAGCTGATAAGAGAAATTGAGAAAATTGAATATCTGTATTGATCGGATATTCAATTTTCTGTAAAATCAGGTTCCGGGATAAGATTATACAAAAAATTACGTTTTTTTATCAAAAACTAATACGGTGAAATGAGATCACGGTTTCCTGATGACAAACAAATTGTTCAAACCGTTATTCTTTCTACATATTGAAAATTCAATCCTGCTTCATTTATGAAAGTATGCGTTTTCTGCTCATCAAGTAATAATATTGCTGAACGGTACAAACAATCGGCTTTCCGGTTTGGCCAGAACCTGGCCGGTAAAGGAATGACATTGGTTTATGGAGGAGCAACGGGTGGCTTGATGGATGCAGTGGCCGAAGGTGCAAAATCGGGGAATGGTGAGATAATCGGGGTGATACCCGAAGTTATAATCAAGATGAACCGGCTGAGCGCGCTGCCAACTCAACAAATCATTGTAAATGATATGAGTGAACGTAAAAAAAGACTGAAACATGAAGCAGACGTATTTGTTGTCTTGCCCGGCGGATTTGGAACACTCGACGAAATGTTTGATGTCATTGCTTCGGGCACAGTAGGCGAACACCGTAAACCGCTGATATGTATCAATGAAGATGGATTTTACTCACAATTGCTTGATCAGATTGAAAGAATGCAAACGGAATGTTTCACTCCGAAAAATCAAAATTACAAACCTGTTTTTGTTGCAACACCCGAAGAATGTATAGAACAAATCAGTAATATGCATACAAACAAATAGAATATTATGAATCTATTCTGGAAAAAAATGTTCGGTGGAATGCTTTCCACATCGAAATTTGAAAAAATCGAAGAAGCGGCTGTCAACGACATGAAACGATACGACGAAATTGCTCAGTCGCTCGAACTCGAAGAGTACAAAAAACTCTATCATGTAGTGAAATCTTCCGAATTCAAAGAGAAAAAGAAAACACTCCAGAACAGAAAATATAAGGATACGGAGGAATATCGTATCAGCCGTAAATATCGAAAGTTACACGATAACAGTGGTATACGTCAGTATTATGAAATACTGCAATCGGAGCAACTAAAAAATTTCCTTACATTTAAATCGACACCGGAATACGAAAACCTCGGAGATAAAAAGAAAGTGCAGGATTCCGAAAAACTCCGGAGACTGAAGGACTTTGAGAATTCAAAAGAATACAGGAATTATATCCGTTTTCACGACTCATTCATCATCAAAGATTACGAAGAACTGAAAAAGAAGATCTCAGCCTCAGATTTCGTGAAAACGAATCAGTTCTGGGCTGATCAGCATCGTTGGAAAACGGTGCCGGAGTATAAAATAGAACAGCGTTATTATGAACTGGCAAAAAATCCCGATATTATTTTCTATGAAAAAGAAAATCCCGTACGTTTCGATAAATACAGAAAACTGAAACCGGTCTTTATCGAACAATTTGAATGGAATACACTCGATAAATCGCGCTGGGCATACGGTTTTCATTCTGCCAATCAGGAACTGATTGGTAACTATTCGTTCGATAACGAGCTGCAGGCAAATAGTGGCGGCAAGAATGTCAGTGTTAATAATGGGGTGTTTTGCCTCGAAACACGGCGTGAAAAATGCATCTCGCGTGCCTGGCATCCCACCAAAGGATTTATCGAAAAGGAATTTGACTATACAGCTGACGTGGTACAGACTGCCGATGAATTCCGTCAGCAATACGGCGTATTCAAAGCAAAGATACGCTGCACCGGTCGTGTTCATCATGCTTTCTGGCTTAGTAACAGTTCTCCGCTTCCTCATATCAATGTTTTCCATTACGACGGAAAGGCAATTACTATGGGTAATGCTCATAAAAATGTGATGGATGAAGTGAGGGTAACAGGTCTGAAACACAGTTCTTTCTACATCTATACCCTCGTGTGGACACCTAAAGAACTGATCTGGTACATCAACGATATGGAAGTACATCGTACCACCTCCAATGTACCTAAAGACAACCATCTTTATCTGGGATTCAATTCGTTTCTGCCTAAAAAAGGAAAACCTTCGACAGGCTCGCTCGAAGTTGACTGGGTAAAGGTGCTGGCGTTTAATTAATAAGAAATTTAATTCCTCTTATCCTGAAATAAACATCAGGATAGCGGGAATGATAACGAAAAAGATTCATGCAGAAACCAAAGATAATCGCTGAAATCGGATGTAATCATAAGGGGGAAATGGAAATTGCCCATGAAATGATAAAAACTGCAGCAACATTTTGTAACGCGGATGTGGTGAAATTTCAGAAACGAAGCAACCGCGAACTTCTCACCGAAGAGGAATTCAATGCTCCTCACCCCAATCCGTATAATTCATACGGCGCAACTTACGGCGAACACCGCGAATTCCTGGAGTTCACGCTGGAGCAGCACCGTCAGCTGAAAAGCTGGTGCGACGAATACGGACTGGAATACTCCTGCTCGGTATGGGACGTAACTTCAGCAAAAGAAATCACCTCTCTGAAGCCTTCATTAATAAAAGTGCCGTCAGCCTGCAACCTCAATCAGGAACTGCTTGCTTACATTTGTGATTATTTCGAAGGTGAAATACATCTTTCATTCGGTATGACAAACCGAGACGAAGAAGAAAAAATTGTTTCTTTTTTTGAAAGTAAAGGCCGTAGCAACGATCTGGTAATTTATAGCTGTACTTCGGGTTATCCGGTTCCTTTCGAAGATATTTGTCTGCTGGAACTTACAAGGTTGAGATCCACTTTTGGAAGCAGAGTAAAAGCCATTGGCTTTTCGGGTCATCACCTGGGCATCGCGATCGATGCGGCAGCTGTCGCTTTAGGTGCCGAATGGGTTGAGCGTCATTATACGCTCGACCGCACCTGGAAAGGCACTGATCATGCTGCATCACTCGAACCTGACGGTTTGCGTAAATTGTGCCGCGATTGCAGAGCCGTGTATAAAGCACTGAAATATAAAGAAGAAGATATTCTGGATATAGAAAAACCACAACTGGCTAAACTTAAGAGAAATCAGATCCGATGGAACGACGACAAGTGATTGCTTTTATTCCGGTGAGGGGGGGCAGTAAATCAATTCCCCTGAAGAATATCCGGGAATTTTGTGGAAAACCGCTGGTTTACTGGAATGTATCAGCACTTCAGGCTGTGCCTTCGGTTGATAAAATCGTTGTTGCCACGGATTCCGACGTAATCGAAAATACGGTCAACGGATTTGGATTTGACAAAGTGGAGGTATATCGCCGTTCGGCGGAGAATGCTTCGGATACCGCGAGTACCGAAAGCGTCATGCTCGAATACATACAGGCAGTTGGTTTGCCCTCTGAGACAGTCTTTATGCTTGTTCAGGCCACATCTCCACTAACTCAGGCCATTCATTTCCGGGAAGCCCTCGAACTTTATTCGCAGGGAAATTATGACTCACTGCTTACCTGCGTCGTAAACAAACGTTTTTTCTGGAACGAAGACGGAACATCCCGCAACTATGATTACCGAAATCGTCCCCGGCGGCAGAATTTCGACGGTGAGTTGATGGAAAACGGTGCATTTTATATCAATACCGTAAAGAATATCATTGAGTCACAAAACCGCTTAAGCGGCAGGATTGGTATTTACAGGATGCCCGAATATACAGCTATCGAAATTGACGAACCCGACGACTGGACCATGCTGGAAAATCTGATGCGTAAACATATACTGAGTAATAAGTCCTCAAAAACGATTATTAAACTCTTTCTGACTGACGTGGATGGTGTGCTGACCGACGGCGGCATGTATTATTCCGAGGCCGGTGATGAACTGAAGAAATTCAACACACGCGATGGTATGGGCATGCAGCTGCTTCGCGAAGCCGGAATTAAAACGGGTATTATTACTTCCGAAATAACACAACTCGTAGAACGCCGGGCTGCCAAGCTGAAAATGGATTATTTATACCAGGGGAAAAATACCGGCGGAAAATTACAAACAGCATTAGAAATCTGCCGGAAAGAAGGAATTACCTTAGCTGAAACCGCGTATATCGGTGATGATATTAACTGCTATGAACTACTGTGTAATGTGGGACTTGCTGCATGTCCGGCTGATGCTGTTGAGAAGATAAAATCAATCCCGAACATCAGAATTTTATCCCGAAAAGGAGGCGAGGGGGTTGTCAGAGAATTTGCCGAAATAATTCTGGCTGATTAATTGCCGAAAACCTTTCTCAGAATCAGTTCGGTCGCACCGCAGTTAGCAAGCGAATAATCCCGGGCTTTTCGGCTGATATTCTGTATTTTTTCGTCGTCAAATTCGAGTGGAGAAAACCACGCGTTGAGTTCTTCAATATTACTGACCGACGCGCAAACACCCATTTCCACCATCTCAATTCCGGGACGATTTTTCTGATAGTTAGGACCAAAGACTGCAGGCATTCCGTAAATAGTGGCTTCAATCACACTGTGAATGCCGGCCACAAACCCACCACCGATAAATGCCCAGTTGCCGTAGCGGTAAAGTCTTGCCAGCATACCTATTTTATCCACAATCAGAACCTGTGTGTCGGAAAAATCGGTTTCGGGCGTACATTCGGAGTAAATCAGTGTTTTCCGGTAAGTATTGGCTACAATTTTGTTCATCGGTTCCCTGTCCATTTCGTGAGGTACGAGCAGAAACCGTGTTTTCGGATGTCTGTTGATGAGTTGTTGCAACAAATCTTCATCACCTGCGCCTACCGTACTTCCGGCGATGAAAAGTTTCTCTTTGTTTTTGAATTTTTCAACGGTTTCGTCTTTCCACTCTTCTCGGGAGATGCTCAGCACTCGGTCAAAGCGCGGATCACCGGCCAAGACGACATTGGTGTATCCGATTGTTTTCAGCAGTTCGATGGAACGCTTATCCTGAACAAAAATGGTTTCGAAAGCGCTCAGGGCCTTGCGGAAAACGCCTCCATACCATTTGAAGAACCGTGAATTGGGGATAAAGCGGGCAGAAACTACAAAGGTGCGTATATTGCGGTTTTTCAGTTCGGACAGCAGGTTCGGCCAGAATTCATACTTGATAAAAATGGCAATTTCGGGATGAACTACATCCAGAAAACTGCGAACATCGCGGGTGATATCTACGGGAAGATAACATACCAGATCGGCATGTGGGTAATTTTTATGCGAGTTGTATCCTGATGGAGAGAAAAATGTAACCAGGATTTTGTATCGCGGATAGCGCTGACGTATTTCTTCGAGTAGAGGGCGTCCTTCTTCAAACTCTCCAAACGAAGCGGCATGAAACCATATTACTTTGTCGCCGGGATGTATCACCGCAGCAATTTTTTTCGGCAGGTTTCGCCGGCCATCCAGTGCCTGTTTTATTTTTTTATTCCAGAGCGAAGCAATTTTTGCCGCGCCGAGACCGGCTTTAATGCCCAGATCCATCCACCACATACGCTAGTTACTGATTTTTTATGCAAAGATACGAATTTAAGAATTAATTTGGTCAGTTTTGGCGATTTGCCTTACTTTGCCGGTGTGAAACCAACCGTCATCATGCCTAAAAGATTTAAGAAAATATACATTGAGATAACCAACCGGTGTAATTATCATTGCAGTTTTTGTTTTGATACCCGGCGTCCCGGAAAGTTTATGTCGTATGAGGAGCTTGGATTGATATTGAATAGAATTCGTCCATTTACAGACTTTATTTATCTCCATGTGCTTGGCGAACCGCTTCTGCATCCGCACCTCGGACAAATGTTGCAACTGGCTGACGAATCCGGACTGCAGGTTAACCTGACCACCAACGGAAGCTTGCTGCAGAAACAACAGGCACTGCTCACACAACATCCTGTCAGACAGATAAACATATCTTTGCACGATGCCGAAGAAAATATCGCATCTGACAACTGGAAGGAATTTATTGAAAACACCCTCAATATTGCATGCGAGCTATCCCTGTCCTCCTATATCAGTTTTCGTCTCTGGAATCAAACGAACCCGACAAGTAAGGATTTTAATGAAATGTGTTTCAGTTTGATAAAGGATAGGTTTCAAATTCAGGAGAATATTTCCGGTCACACCGGACGAAACGTAGCTTTGGCTCCCAATATCTGGCTGCAACTGGCACCCCGTTTCGAATGGGTTAAAAATGAAAAAGCCACAGAGAAGAATTGCTACGGCATGCGAGATCAGATTGCTATTCTATCTGACGGAAGTGTGGTGCCTTGTTGCATCGATGCGGATGCCAGTATTCTGCTTGGAAATATTTTTACGGATCAGCTATCGGATATTCTGAAATCGGAGCGTGCTCAACATATCAAAAATGGTTTTGAGCAGCACAAGGCGGTTGAACCCTACTGTCAGACCTGCGGTTTCCGGGTCGATTAACCGATGGATTATCCCATAATGATGTTATAAAAAAATACCTCCATCAGGGGATTGATGACGAAGAGTTGCAGCAGTATCTTTGTTTCGTAATTTTAATAAATAAAAATATGAAATCAACAGCTGTTTGTCCCGTATCGGATAAGAGAATTAATGAAAATATCGCACGTACAAATGCCCTGTTTACTGTTTTGTTTTTGCTGGTTTATTTGTTCACTTCAAATGAAATTCTCATTATATCTCTGCTCATTGACTTTTTGCTGCGTGCCTTTGAATTATCGGTATACAGCCCATTTGCTATTCTATCTGCTAAACTTGTCAGGTTTCTTAATATAAAGCCTAAAATAGTCAACGCCGGTCCCAAACTTTTTGCAGCACGGATAGGTGCTTTCTTCAGTCTGGCCATTTTGGTCACTTTGATAGCAGGACTGGATGTAGCCGCATACATACTGACAGCAGTTTTTGGTTTGTGTGCTTCGCTCGAAGGATTTTTTGGCTATTGTATTGCCTGTCTGATTTATCCCTGGTTTTACCGTGTATTTTATCCTGCACTCCGTTAAGAGCGAAACGAATTCTCT
>JAFNAU010000224.1 GCA_017860335.1 Bacteroidota bacterium | reverse complement strand
GTGAGTATGCCTGCAAGTTTAAGAATAACATCCTTTGGTGATGTCCAGCCCGAAAGTTTTCCGGTAAGTTTAACCCCGATAATTTTCGGCATTTTCAGTTCCCAGGGTAGTCCGGCCATCACATCCACTGCATCGGCACCACCTACGCCTATGGCTATCATACCCAGTCCACCGGCATTGGGAGTATGTGAGTCGGTTCCAATCATCATCCCACCCGGAAAAGCATAATTTTCGAGTACTACCTGATGAATAATGCCGGCACCGGGTTTCCAGAAACCGATTCCATACTTGTTCGATACATCGCTCAGAAACCTGTAAACTTCATTATTGGCTGCATTGGCCGTTTGCAGGTCAGATGCTGCATTTATATGAGCCTGTATGAGGTGATCGCAGTGAACGGTGGAAGGTACGGCAACTGTGGTTCGTCCTGAATTCATCAGCTGGAGCAAAGCCATCTGGGCGGTTGCATCCTGCATGGCAACCCGATCCGGCGCAAAATCAATATAATCGGTAGCGCGGATGTAATCATTCACGGGAACACCCGGAGACAGATGTGCAAATAATATTTTTTCAGTGAGTGTAAGGGGCCGTTTTAAGATGTTTTTTGCCTGATTTACTTTTTCGGGAAGGGTGGCATACACAACACGGATCATATCAATATCGAAAACCATATCACATGAATTTTATATGTTTTTTAAATGTTAATTATAAAAACTCTAACAAAAGACCAAAAGAATTGTTCAGGTCGTTTCGGAAATTTTAATCAACAATGGACAGAAATTAAATAACGAACAATGATTGACAAAAAAAAAAGTCAGTCAACCCGAAAGCTGACTGACTGTATGAAATATACCAGATAATTGGCAGAAAAATCAGAACGACATGGGCATTTTGATAACGTTATCCTGCAGTTGTTGTTCCACGTTGTGTTTCTCCTTTTCAATGGTTTTACCTACTTTGAAACTGTAGGCATACATGAGCATAAAGGAAAAGTTCGATTTCATGTAATAATCACTGCGCTGATAGACTGACGCATTATTGATGGTTGAAGTATTTTCAAAGAATTTGCCGAGAAACGGATTGAAAACTAAAAGCCTCACAGTATGATTTCCTTTGAATTGCTTGCCGGCACCCATCATGTAGAATGGCGATGATTTCGTTTCAGTCTGTCCGTCGAGTACCGGTCCGTTGAAGTTCAGCACCGACATAAACTGAAAGTCGTGGGGCAGGGGAAACAGGAAAAATGAATTCCAGTTCCAGCCGTGACGGTTTGTAGCATTAATCTGATCTTTATACTGATCAATATGATAAAAACTGTATCTGAAATTAGAATTAAACAAAACCTTTCCGATCTGCGAATTGACTGAAAGTGCACTTCCGGTTTCGTATCCGTTGGAGATATTTGTCGGTACACTTTCGAATAGTTTTGTCTCGCTGTTCTGACTTAAAATGTTTTGTATCAGACCGGTTTTGTATTCGTAGAAAAATTGCGGTGAAATATTGAGTGTAACCTTTTTAATACCGAGTTTCAGGTTATAAGTGAACTGAAAATTATCTCTGTAAGCAGGTTTAAGATTGATATTACCATGACTGATAGTCTGGCTGTCGACAACGCTGACAAACGGATTGAGTTGCGAACTGGAAGGTCTGATTACTCTGCGGGAGTAGGACAGTTTCATGTTGTGTTTGTCGTTTAACTTCCAGGTTGCGTTGGCGTAGGGCAGTGGTGAGAAATAGTTGCCACCCTCTGCTGAGTTGATAATAATATGTGAAGTTTCAAATCTTGAACCAGCTTTAATGCTCCCCTTTTTGAATGTTCGGGATATTTCGGCATATCCACCGGCTCTCAGATCACGGTAATCCATATCGACAGCATTGTTTCGCGGACTTGTGTTGTCGGTACGATAGTAATTATAGTTACCACTAATACCCACATTGAAGAAGTAAACACTGTCGAAAGGCAGTGTATAGTTGGTCTGACCGGAAAGCGTACGTACCCGTGTATCGGAAAGTTCCCGCATCCATGGACTTTTCGAAAGTTCAGCAGTATCAGCCTGATTATAGTAGATGTTTTGGAAGTCAGTTGTTGTGTAGTTGTTCAGACTGTTGTAGTATTTCAGTTCTGCTTCCAGACCGTGCTGCGTGTCTTTTTTGAATTTATGCTTATAAAACAGTGATGTATTCAGTCCGTCATTTCTGTTGTCAGAATTCTGCACACTCTTGAAAATACTACGAAAGTCATTTACAGTATTGAAGTTCCATGCATTTACATTCGATTGGTTCGAACTGTTATTATAGGCAATATTCAGGTTGATGTCGTTCAGTTCATCAGGGTCATAAATAAGCCCGACGTTGGCGTTACCCATCAGGGCTTTTACTCCGATAGCACTGTTCTGATTAATTAAGGTTCCGGTAGCCTGGCGTAACATGGTTGAATTGATACCCAGATCCTGGACTATTCCGTTGGCAGAAACATAGTAGGATATTTTTTCGAATCCGTAATCGAGACTGCCGTTCAGCATTTCCATCTGCGACCTGCTACTGAACGGGAAATAACCTCCGTAAGCCATTCCTTTAAGTCCGTAACGCATGGCGGGATTGGTTATCACATTAATCACGGCATCCACATCCGCATCATACTTGCCCGAAGGACTGGTGATAATTTCCATTTTACTAATCTGTGTGGGATGTAGCCGTTTCAGATATCCTTTATCACGTGTGACTCCGTCCACTTCTATCCGGATATTCGTTTTACCGTTTACAGTAATGTCTTCGTTCATATAGTCTACCTGCACTGCCGGTACTTTCCGCAGTACATCCAGTCCGTCGGACGATGATTTTTTGAAACCATCGGGGATGCCATACACAGTGCGGTCGCCCAGTTCGGTTACAGTTACTCTGGAGCCATTTATCACTACTTCCTTGAGGTTGAATGTTTTGGGCTCCAGTACGATGTTGCCCAGGTTGTTGATGGAACTTTTCTTTTTCACAACGGGCATAACCAGTGTTCTGTAAGCCAGATGTTTCACCCGCAAACAATAGGTTTTTGCCGTATCGGCTTTGTAAAGGATAAAAAGTCCCTCTGAACTGGATTTGGTGAATTCAACTGATGCACTGTCGGGTAGCATGAGTAATTCAACGCTTGCACCATCCACCGCTTTAACCGTTTCCTTGTCGGTAAGCGTGCCGGATATTACCTGTCGTGCATTGACGTTGATTGCAAGCAGGCAAAGTAAAATAACAAAAATTTTTCGCATCATTTTTACGGTTTTTTTTGTGCTATTTTATTTAACCATTACCGTTTCTGTTTCGCCATCAATTTTCATTGGTATTTCGGTCGGAGTTCCTCCGTTCATCATTTTTGTTACTCCTTCGAAATGGCTTTTCGAGTTATTTTTAAGTGCAAGTCCGGTTGTAAGGTCTATTGTAGATTGAAGGGTCAGATTACCTTTCAGCTCCTGTGTTACTTTGGCTGCGGGATCGGTCGAAGGCATCGATTCGGCTTCGGTGATACCCGACAGTTTAGCCAGGTTGTTTTCAACTCCTTCCAGCTTGTAGGTGTTCAGTGTGAGTATCGACATGTTGGCGGATGCGTTCAGGTAGGAATTTTCCCAGCTTTCGCCGACGTTTACAGCTTTTTCGGGCAGGTATGCGAAGAAAGGTTCAATCATGCTTCTGAGAATAGATTCTTTGAGCAGTGCATCGGTTTGTTTGCGGGCATCGTCGCGTTTTGAAGCCGG
>JAFNAU010000223.1 GCA_017860335.1 Bacteroidota bacterium | reverse complement strand
AAATCCGAAAATTGCAATAGCAGTGATTGTAGAGAATGCCGGTTTTGGGGCGACTTATGCGGCTCCAATAGCAAGTTTAATAGTTGAACAATACCTTAAAAAGAAAATACTCCGAACAGATTTACTTGAAAGAACAGCTAACGTTAAAACAAATATAAATGTCAAGGAATATTAGTATGAAATATGCGTTGGACTGGACAACGGTGGGTATCTACCTGTTTCTGGTCTTTTTTGGCTGGCTGAATGTTTATGGTGCAAGCTATGATTTTGATCAGTCGAGCATATTTGATTTTAGTCAGCGTGCCGGAAAGCAGTTTGTATGGATATTGACAGCTTTCGGGTTGGCTGGTGTCATTTTGCTGTTTGACAGTCGGCTTTTCAATATTTTTTCATACGTATTTTATGTGGCGATTATCTTGTTGTTAATAGTTACCATTTTTGTTGCATCAGACGTGAAAGGGTCGCGCTCCTGGCTTGAGTTCGGTCCCATCAGTTTTCAGCCTGCAGAGCTTGCCAAAACAGCCACTGCGCTGGCTTTGGCAAAGTTTATGAGTTCCTACAATTACAAACTGAAAACCTGGAAAGACCTTATCCCGTTGGGAATAATTGTTTTTATTCCTTTTGCTCTGATTATTCTTCAGAAAGAAACCGGAAGTGCTCTCGTGTTTCTGGCATTTCTGCTTATGTTTTATCGGGAGGGTATGAACGGAATATTTCTGCTGTTGGGCTTGTTGGCTATAGTGTTGTTTGTTGTGGCAATAGGTTTCAGCCAGACAATTATCCAAAACGACAGAGGAACGTTGGGAATGGCATTGGCTATGTCAATTATCCTTTTAATTCAGTTTTGTTATGCTTTTTTCTTTAACAGGCAACGGAAAGAAGCACTAACGCTACTTCTGGGTGTTGTCGGTATCGCAGCAGCATCGTATGTATTGAATATCTGGTTTAAAATCAATTATGATTACATTGCTATTGGAACCGTTGTTGCTTCGTGTGTGTATTGGATTATCATTGAGATGTTTAACCGTCATAGAAAATACTGGTTGCTGGCGTTGATTTCTTTTGGTTCTTTACTGTTTTGTTATTCAGCTGATTATATTTTTAATGATGTTTTGGAGCCACACCAGCAGGTACGAATAAAAGTGCTGCTTAATATGGACGATGATCTGACCGGTGCAGGTTATAATGTTAACCAGTCGAAGATAGCCATTGGTTCAGGTGGTTTTTTGGGTAAAGGTTATCTGAACGGAACTCAGACAAAACTGAAATATGTACCGGAACAGGATACCGACTTCATATTCTGTACTGTAGGCGAAGAATGGGGATTTGTAGGGTCGGCAGCTGTACTGCTGGTTTATCTCTGGCTACTACTTCGGATTATTCAGATTGCCGAACGGCAGCGCGATCCGTTTACCCGGATTTACGCATATTGTGTGGCAAGTATCTTTTTTTTTCACCTCACTATCAACGTAGGGATGGTGCTGGGAATTATGCCTGTAATCGGCATTCCTTTGCCATTTCTTAGTTACGGGGGATCATCTCTCTGGAGCTTTACAATACTCTTGTTTATTCTTCTCAGGCTCGACGCAGCCCGGCGTATAGGCAGCTAATAATGCCGGTTAAATACTGTTTATGTTTATTCCTGTTATTTTCTTATACAGATCCAGTGCATATACATCCGTCATTCCCGAAATATAATCCAGAACAGCCAGAACTTTGCCGTATGTGGTCGGATTGTTAATATCGTATTGTTGCGGTATTCGGTAAAGCAGTTGTTTTGAATATGCTTTTTCGGGCTGCAGAACAGCATTTACAAATAGATCCATAAGTGTCAGAATTATCTTATAACCTGCCAGTTCTATATCCAACACCTCTTGTGAACGATAAATTTTATCTTTTGCAACTTCTGAGCAATGATTATAAGCTATTCCGGTTTGACCCGACATATGTTTAATCAGTGAACCCTCGAATATGCCAGCCAGAATGTCTTTTTCATTTTCAATAAAAATTTCTGAACATTCATCGATCAGCTGACCGATGACCGAAGAACGAAGGTATGCAATCTGCTCATTTACATCGCTCACCATTTTTAGCGTCTCTATCCGTTTTTTTCGTTTCTCATTGTCGAAATATTCAAGAAACAGTTCCCTTGTTTCGTCGGTCGTAAGTATTTTCAGTTTATGCGCATCTTCAATGTCCATAATCTGGTAGCAGATATCGTCAGCAGCTTCTACCAGATATACCAGTGGATACCGGTTAAAACGGTTGGGATTATCAGATTTTCGGGTAATGCCCAGTTGACCCGATATTTTTTCGAAATTGTTTCTTTCTGACTCAAAAAAACCGAATTTTTGTTTTTTCTTGTCCCCATAAACCGATGAGTAGGGGTATTTGACTATCGAAGCCAGCGTGCTATAGGTAAGGACAAAACCACCCGGACGCCGCCCGTTGAACTGATGCGTGAGCAGTCTGAAAGCGTTGGCATTTCCCTCGAAATGGATACAGTCATTCCACTCGACTTCAGACATTTTATCTTTCAGAAACTGACCTTTACCTTCTGAGAAAAACGTGGCAATGGCTTCTTCGCCCGAATGCCCGAAAGGCGGATTTCCCAGATCGTGAGCCAGACATGCTGCCGACACGATAAAACCAATTTGATCGATGTATTCCGAACCGGCTGAAGATAGCGAACGAGATACATTCATTCCCAGTGATCGACCAACACTAGCCACTTCCAGGCTGTGGGTAAGCCGGTTGTGAACAAAAATGCTTCCCGGCAATGGAAACACCTGAGTTTTGTTTTGCAGCCGCCGAAAGGGAGCAGAAAAAATCAATCGGTCATAATCCCGTTGAAATTCATTCCGGTTATCACGATTGTGGTCATGATAGTTTTCCATACCCAGGCGTACGGGCGAAAGTAATTGGTTCCAGTTCATTTGTCAGTATTTTTATAATTAAAACAAAGTATCAATCCTCTGTATAATATTCAGAATATCAGATATCTTCTATTTCAATGTCATATGTGTCCAGCAGACCGATTACTGCCGGCAATGAAAATTTTGCTTTTTTAATCCGGTTATTTTCAGGATTGATGCTGTAGTTAAATGATGTTCGAAAATCGGTTTTTTCGAGATTTGTATGATTAAAAACGGCAAGAGAAAAATCACAGTCGTTGAATACCGTGCCGGTGAAATCGCTTTCGGTAAAGTCGGTTTCATGCAGCAAGCAATGTGTAAAGACTGCATTTTTAAGTTTGAGTTGATAAAATGAAGAATGGTTTAACTGACAATTTTCAGCAGTGAACGAAAGCCCAAACCGGTTGCAGTTTTCAAAATTCAATCCCAGCATTTTACATTCCTTGAATCTCGTTTCACGGATCGCGGTAGCAGTCAAAACAGCCATACTCAGGTTGCAACCTGAAAAAATGCATTCAGAGAATATAATATTCGAAAGATCGGCAGAATTAAAATTGCAATTCACAAACGTGCAATTTTCATATTCCCCTTTTTCCAATGGGATTTGATTGAAATCAATCTTCTCAAATATTTTATCTACCACATATTCGTTTTCCATTTCAGATGTTGCTGTTTTGGGGATTTATAGCAATTTTCTTTTTTGCCAAACCTGATACGAATTGAAGATATTCTGCCACAGAACGTATGCACCCGGAGCAATGGATGAAATCGGATTGAGAAACATTTGTGCCATCCAGATAGCAAGTATCGTGTTTTTCTGTCCAAGACTTTG
>JAFNAU010000222.1 GCA_017860335.1 Bacteroidota bacterium | reverse complement strand
GTGGCATGTTCAATAATTCCTGTGTACCAGATGTGGGTAACTCCTAGTTCTTTGATGGCTTCAAATGCTTTCGGGGTGAAGCTGCTGAATTTGCCGCATCCGTTTTCGCTGATGGTTCCATTGTGTTTCCGGGTGGGGTTGTAATTGCCGAAAAGTCGGGGTATTACCTGATATATTGTAAATTTTGCCATGCTTAAACTGTATTTTTGAAGCTTCTGTTTATGCTGTTTTTATTACTTGTTCTTAATTGTTCCGGTGCCGAGTTCAGCTTTTATCTCCCTGATTTCAAATTGAGAGGTTTCTGCCTTTTTTACTCTGTATTCCGCGTTCATACTGCTACTGCTCTGAGCTATTCTGAAGTTATCGGCATACAGCGTACTTTTTGGCGGTACTGAAAATCCGAAGTTATATCCGTTGGCACTGTTGACCATCTCCGAACGCGTGTTACCTGTGTAAAATAGCTGAACCAGGATCTGTTGCCAATGGTTGCTTTTTGATCGTTATTGATCAGGAAATACTCCAGCGATGCTCCTGAAGTGGCAGCCTGCTGGTTTTCGTCGGTATACGTTCCGTACACGATGCCATATTTCGAATCATCAGTACCGGTGTACTGAAGCGTACATTCAAAACTGAAATCGGACAGCACATTAACAGGTGTCGCTATCAGGACAATCAGATTGACTGAACTTTGTGACTCGTATTTCAGCATGCTGTTTTCGATGGTTGCTTTGCCGTTGTTTGTCTGTCCCAGTTTCCATTTTGTGGAGGCTGTACTGGTAAATTCGTCGCGGTACACCTGCACGAAGTCTGCAGTGTCGGTGTTGAAACTTTCAGTCGCAAATGCCGGTACGGGTGCGCTTTCATTGAAGAGTTCATCCAGGTAATATGCTCTGCGTTCACCGTGATAATTCAGGTTCCAGGTTCGTCCGGATACCACGTTGCCACCGCACATCATCGATTTCCATTCGTCATTTAATAAAACGGAATTGGTGTGGGTTCTGTTCAGTATTCCGTGTCCCATTTCGTGAAAAATCAACTCTTCGCGCATCTGATCAGTTCCATTCTGTAATCCCAGCGAGTCCCAGTAGGCTTTATCCACTTCAATGCGGATGGGCTTTTCGTAGTTACACAGTCCGGCAACACCTTCCTTCAGATCGGAAAATTCAATTATCAATCCACTGCTTTTGAAGTTAAAAGTCCGGTTACGGGTTGCAGCTTCCTGTTCAAAGTGCTGTACGTAAATTTCAAAATCACTTCCGACACGGTATTCGGTTTTGTCCTTGCAGGAAAAGAGAGCCGGAATGGCTGCAAAGAAAAGAATATAGGTGAGGTTTTTGTTCACTACAATGGAATTTAATTGCCCGGAAAACAACAGCAATCGGATATGTGTCGTTTATTCGGGAATTTTAAGTTAAAAACTTCATTGCAAAGATAAACAAAATTCGCCTCACCTTGTTATATATTGCATATTAACAAAATCTTATTTTTACTAAAAAATTGAATATAGAAAATGACAACAACAAATTTCAAAGGTAACCCTGTGAATACCAATGGTGAACTCCCTGCTGTAGGCTCGAAAGCTCCCAATTTCAAACTGGTAAAAGGTGATTTGAGCGAAGTAACCTTAAATGATTTCGCAGGTAAAAAAGTAGTGTTGAATATCTTCCCGAGCATTGATACCGGGGTATGCGCCATGTCGGTGCGTCAGTTTAACAAATGGGTTTCGGAAAAAGAAAATACGGTGGTACTTTGCGTGTCGAAAGACCTGCCTTTCGCCGCGTCGCGCTTCTGCGGTGCTGAAGGCCTCAACAAAGTGGTAACTGCATCCGATTTCCGCTACAATACGTTTGCAACCGATTACGGAATATTGCAGACAGATGGTCCGCTACAAGGACTTTGCGCCCGCGCGGTGGTAGTGGTTGACGAAAACGGAGTAGTAACCTACACCGAACTTGTTCCCGAAATTACAACCGAACCGAGCTATAATTTGCCGATATAATAAATTGAATTTGGTTTATTTTAATGACAGAAAAGACTTGCCTGAGAGGGCAGGTCTTTTCTTTCTTTATAAAAGGGCAATAGAAAAGTCTTAACTCCAACTTTTTATGACTATCCGGGTCGACAGAATTCCGATTCTGTCGAAAAAATATGAAAAATTGACAGAGTCGGAACTCTGTCAACCCGGATACAACAAACATCATCATTTCAATAAAATCATTATCTTCGCTATCCTAAAAAACTTATATGGAGAAAAAAGAATTTCACCGTCGTCATTTGCCACATTTTCAGCAGCCGGGTCAGGCATATTTTGTTACCTGGTGCACAAAAGACGCTATACCCGCCAAAGCTTTAGAAAGTTATACTCTAAAACTAAATGAAATCGATTGCCGGATAAAGAATGCTAAAGAAATGAATGCAGATGAAGAAATGATAACTAACCTGAAAATTGAAATTTCAAAAGTCAGGAAAAAATACATGAAAGCGTTCGATGATTTATTACATATTCAAACCGGGAATATCGTTGACTTATCAAAGGAAGAAAACAGCAGAATAGTATTAAATTCACTGTGTTTTTGGGACGGGAAACAAATTGAGAATTATGCAATCTGTGTGATGACCAACCATGTACATTGGGTTTTCAGAGTTTTGGAAAAAGACGAAAACGGAAAACCGGTTTATTTGCAAGACATCTTACAATCGGTTAAACGATTTTCTGCTAATAATATAAACGATATCGAAAACAGAAGTGGAACTGTTTGGCACAATGAAAGTTTTGATACTACAATACGTGATGACTTTCACCTGTATAATGCAATTGAATACACAATCAATAATCCGGTTGCTGCTGGTTTAGTGGCTAACTGGTGGGAATGGAAAGGCACGATGCTATTCTGAAATCCGGAACGAAAGAAACAGCGTTCACCATAACTAATTACGGTTCTGTCGAAATAAGAAGAATTTCTGACAGAGTCGAAACTCTGTCATCCCAAACAAACCGGGTCGACAGAATTCCGATTCTGTCGTAAAAATAAGTATGTTTGACAGAGTCGGAACTCTGTCAACCCAAACAATTACGGACGACAGAAATATCATTTTTATGCATTTATGATAAGCGGAATAAAAGAAAAATAATACATTTGCAGGATTGATGGTAACTTAGAATTTAATTCAAACTATTTATCCACATGAGCGACGACACGAAATCCATTCACGAGTTCGACATGCAGCTTATCTGCGAGTATTTTTCCTCTCTCGAACGTCAGGGACCGGGCAGTCCCGAAGTAACGCTCCATGCGCTGAGTTTTATCGATAATCTTAACGACGCATCGCGGATTGCCGACATCGGCTGCGGAACGGGTGGACAAACAATGGTGCTGGCACAACATGCGCCCGGTACGATAACAGGTATTGACTTGTTTCCGGCTTTTATCGATCTGTTCAACGCGAACGCGGCAAAGCTGAACCTGCAGGATCGGGTGACGGGCAAAGTGGGTTCAATGGATCAGCTGGACTTTCAGCCGGAAGAACTGGATCTGATCTGGTCGGAAGGAGCGATTTATAATATCGGTTTTGAAAAGGGTGTCAATGAGTGGCGTAAATTCCTGAAACCGGGTGGATATATTGCCGTGACGGAGGCTTCGTGGTTTACCGATTGTCGCCCTGCTGAAATTGACGATTTCTGGAAGGATGCCTATCCCGAAATTGACACCATCCCCGCGAAAATGTTTCAACTACAGAATGCCGGATATATTCCTGTTGCAGCCTTTATCCTGCCGGAAAACTGCTGGACAGAAAATTTTTACGAACTGCAAAATGAAGCTCAGCGCATTTTTCTGGAAAAACATCCGGAAAATATTACTGCCGAAGAACTGGTTGCTAATGAGAGACATGAAGCACAATTGTACGATAAGTATAAAGAATATTACGGATACGTGTTCTATATCGGGAAGAAAACTGAATGATGGGAAAAATGAACCATTGAGGCTGTAAATCTGCCCGGATTTACAGCCTTTGACATTATTCTTCTTTGTGAAAAATCCCCTGCTGAAAACCAACTTTCAACAGGGGAAATCTATGCAATTAATGAATAAAACTATTACCGGCTTTTCCTGAAAGCTTGCAATCCGCTATCCAGGTATTTGGTGAACGATACAGGATCATAATCGGCGCCCAGAGGTTGAACCAGCATGTTTCCTTCGGTATCAAGCAAAACA
>JAFNAU010000221.1 GCA_017860335.1 Bacteroidota bacterium | reverse complement strand
CATCATCATAACCATCTGATTTTGCTCTGTCATCATAAATAGGATAACCATAACCATTAGAACTTATATACTCATATTCATCAACCTGGTTTTGCAAAGGGCGCTGACGAGCATGTCCGTTTTGTGAAGGAGGAAGAACATCGCCACTCCATCCGGTATCTTTATCACGTGTAACAAACCAAACCCATTCCTGCTGAATAGCATCCATTTGATAAAACATCTGCCACAAACGTTCCTGTACTTTCTGATTATTAGTAGTTTGCTTTCCATCTACGTCTTTATAATCATCTACACCCATTGAAGATGGAGCATATAAAGAATATCTTGTTTCTCCACTCGCATTTTTTGCATCCATAACTGCTTTAGCAGCATCTTTAGCCAATTGCCAACGATTTTGATTGTATGTAGTATATTCACTTTTAAAAACCCTGGTATCATTAGGTATAGTTCCTCCGTTCCACATTGGAGTAGCATCCATCCATCTTACCATAGCTTTTAATCCAAGACATGCACCTTTATCTACGCGACCAAAATCTTCTCCGCTGTATGACGCATCTACACGGTTATACGCAGAATCTGCATCAGCACATATTTTTTCAACCACGGCATGAAAAGATTCCTTTTGAAAAGCCATATCGTCTCCTGTTCCAACAACATGATCTAAGAAAGGAACTTCTCCATAAGCTCTCAACAACAGATAATGCAAATAACCTCTAAGAAAAAATGTCTCTCCTATACGACGCCTCAAATCACCTTCTCTACCTTCCAGTGGATTATCCGGAGTATTGTATTTTTTCACTCCTTCAAGAATAACATTGGCTTTTCTAATATTTGAATATATACTCCACCAATATTCACCGGTATCGCTATTTGAAGGCATTCCCTGAGAAGGACCGTAATTTCCTATATGAAATTGATGCGGAATAGCTTTCTCATGATTTGAAGCAGTACATTCATCTGTAATTGATGCGAGCCCAAAATCCTTGAGAAAGATAAGTGGTCTATTGTCAGATTTTGCGCTTGCATACAAATCCGTAACAAGGTTATTAACTTTCTCGTATCTTGTAAACACTTCGCTTTCAGTAACTTTATCGTCAGGCATTTTGTTCAAATAATCTTCACTACAAGAACTTAGCAGTAATAAGGAAAAGCCAAAACTTATATATTTTAAGAATTTCATATTATGTCTGTTTAAAATTATTATTAAAAATTGATTTCTACTCCGAAATTAAATACTTTTTGTATTGGATACCAATCTCCAGATCCTTCTTTTGTTTCCGGATCTACATCTACCTCATCCAAATTGTCGAATGTTATCAAATTTAATCCTTGTGCATAGAATCTTACTTTTTGAAAACCGGCAAATTTTATTAGATTCTTTGGCATATCATATCCGACTTCTATGGTTTTCACACGGAGGTAATCTGCATTGTATAGAAACAAACTGCTATTGCTGTTTTTATTGTTCTCATAAGAGCCATACGTCAATCGTGGATAAGTCGCTGTTTCTTTTGTTTCTTCCGTCCAATGATTCAAATGCATTGCTTTAACTTTTCCATACTGATCCTGTTCATAAGAAGGGAAATCCCATACGGCAGCATCACTTAACATTACACTTGAATGCATTGATCCTTGTAATAAAATACTTAAATCAATGCCTTTATATTGAGCCCCAAATGGAATACCATATTGAATTTCGGGTGTACGTGGATAGCCAGATGCTACACGATCTCCATAATTATCAATTTTCCCATCACCATTCATATCTTTATAAACGCAATCTCCAGGTTTGACAGTTCCCCATGGTTGAAATCCGTTTCCATCATTCATTTTATTTAATTTATCTGCTTCTGCCTGATCATATACGAAGTGGTCAAATATATACACAAAATGTTCGCCAACTCGTTTTCCTGTATTTTGGCGTGATTCAATTCCATAATCGATTTCGTTCATGAAAATTATCTTATTACGTGCGTATGTTAAATTCGGTTTGATATAATAACTGAAATTTTTACCGATACGACCATTCCATCCAAGTTCAAGATCAATACCATGATTGTTCACAATACCTGAATTAATGTACGCAGCACCTTTACCTACAACATCTGGATATCCCAATTTGTTGCTTCCACTTAAATTAGTAATAATATCATATCTGTGTTCTTTGAAGAAATCTACAGAAACAGTCAACTTATTATGAAGAAGAGATGCATCCAAACCGATGTTAAATTTGCGGGATTTTTCCCATGTAAGATTTGGATTTGCAAGACTACCTTCTTGTATACCTGAATAGCCGGAACCGAAATAATTGTCTCCAAAACTATAACCGGAACCACCTACATAATACTGAAGATAAGCAAAACGGTCACTTCCTCCTAACATATCACTTCCGACCAAACCCAACGAAGATCTTATTTTTAAACTGTTCAACCAATTCTTTGTACCTTCCATGAAACTTTCACGTGAAATAACCCATCCAATAGATCCGGCAGGGAAAAACCCATAGCGTTTTCCGGGAGCAAAATTCTCTGAACCGTTATAACCGGCATCAAATTCTGCCAAATATTTATTGTCGTACGAATAAGTTAAACGACCACATAATCCTTGATATCGATAATTTACCGCATTATCATAAGTTCTATCAGAACGATTGAACAAGAACAAAGCTGTAACATCATGTTTGTCAAAAGTACGTGCATAATCTAATTTAAGTTGATAATACGCCTTACTTTGAGCAGCATTATGACTAAGACTGTTCCCTATTGTTTCGTCTGTGCTATACCATGGATTTCCTAAAACATATGCTCCTGTATAGTCTTCTGTAGAATGCAAATAATGTGAACCATAGACGCTCTCTGATGGTTGAAATGTTGCATATCTGCCATAATTTGCATAACCAGATCCTCTTGTAGATAACGAACGTTGAATCCAGCGTCCTTCTTGTGCATCATATGAAAAAGTACCTTCTATTTTTAACCCCTTTGTTATAAAGTCCAACTTGTGCCCCATAGCGAAAGATCCGTTCAAATATGTGTTCTTTTCATCTAAATATCCTGTACGCGATAATTCGCCTAAAAGATTGAATCTGTGTTGCTCATCGCCATACAACATTCCTTTCGGATTGTTTAATGAATATGTTTGGTTTGCAGAATTTCCATTATCAGATAAGGTTATTGGTAAATATGGAGGTTGTGTATTACAGATAGCAACTACACGACTCGCTGTTGTTCCAGGAGCATTCCTATCTGTAATGCGAGCACCCAAATCGACCTTAACATAAAAATTTTTTGTAATATCCACATCTATATTGGTACGGAAATTATAACGTTTAAATACAGCCTGTGTATTGTATTGCGACAAATTTGTATGTTTATAGTTACCATCCTGTTGATAGCTATTTGCCATTACATAATATCTTGCACGTTCAGAACCACCTCGTATAGACAAACTGTAATCTTGCTGTATACCTGGTTTAAAAGCATAATCAAAATAATCCCAATTATAACCTAATCCATCTGAATTATCTCCTTTTGCTTTTTTAAAGTTTTCAATAACTTCTTGAGAGAAAAGATCCGAAGAGGTTGTACTTGCTCCTGAATTAATGCGTGAAGCCTTAAAGCTAACACTTGGTTTCTCTGAAGCTTTTCCTCGTTTGGTATTAACGACAATTACACCGTTTGCACCACGAATACCGTAAAGTGCCGTAGCGGAAGCATCTTTCAAGATAGTAAATGTTTCAATTTCTTCCGGAGCCAAATAACTCATATTTCTTTCAACACCATCGACAATAACGATAGGAGATTGATCTCCGTATGTAGAAATCCCACGTATATTTATAGTAGCGGCATCCACTCCGGGTTCACCACCACTGAACTGATTTGCCATTAAACCGGGAAGACGACCGGCCAATGCATTGTTCAAATTTGCCGTAGGACTTTGCTTCAAATCTTTTGTGGTAATTGTTGAAACAGAACCTGTAACTGTAGCTTTCTTTTGTGTTGCATATCCAACGACTACAACTTCTTCCAAAGCTTTTGAATCTTCAACCATAGTTACATCTACAACTGATTTTTCATCCAATTTTATTTCTTGAGGTTGATAACCAACATAAGAAAACACCAAACTGGCTTTAGAATATGGCGCCATAATTTCATAATTACCGTCTCTATCGGTAATGTTTCCAATCATACTACCTTTAACCATAACGTAAACACCAACGAGAGGGCCGTCCTTGTCAATAACTTTTCCTTTAACTTTGAAGCCTTCTTGCTTTTGGACTTGCTTAATGAGCGTTGCATTGTTTTGAGAAAGATTAACTTGTGATTTTAAACCATTAGCAAATATGCTAATTGAAATACAGCTGCATAAACCAATTGAGAGGACACGTTTCCATCGTCCTCTTACAGGCAATTCATTTAGTTTTCTTTTTTTCATAAAAATTTTAATTAATATTTAGTATATGGTAAGACATTATTTAAGGTTATTATTGTCTATTGTCTTTCGAGGCATCGAATTCCTTCTAATAATCAATTTTGGGGACCATCGTCCACAATTAGGTTCTTCCTCTATTACTTTTTCAGTACAACTTGCGAGCACTAAGAGAATAAAATAAAAATTTTCTCATTTCTAAGATTTCTAAGCAAAGTAATTGTTATAGAATTAAAAAGAGGATTAAAAAGAGATTATTTAATTCATTAATCTTATTAATCCTCAATCATTTTTATCATTTTTTTCGTCTGCTCCGGTTTGTATTTCATACTTATCCTCCATAGTAGGTGATTAGTTCAAGATTTTTAGAAGTGTTAACACAGAACTGAGTTCACAGTTGGGGACGTATGGTGCTCACTTTTATTCCACAGCGTATACGTGACAGTTAAGACAGGGCGTCTTAACCGAGTAAATATTTGAACAAAATGATGCTAAACAGTTTCAGCATTCAGCCACTTCAAGGCTCAATCAGAAAATGTCCGGTTGTTACTTTACTTCGAAGGAATCAGTTAACCGGATATCTTCCGAAGAACTACCCAGCATTATCGTAAATGTGCCTGGTTCAACCACAAAATGATTATCCTTGTTCCACAGACCAAGTTCCCTCTTTTTCTTCGCCCGGCAACAAATGTATGCGTTCGAAACCACGCAAATTTTTCACATAAGTTGTTACCGAGCTATAATTATCTCTGATATAAAGTTGCACCACTTCATCACCCGGAAATTTACCGGTATTTTTAATGGTACAGCTCAGCTGATTGTTGGCTAATGGTCCGATAAAGGGATATTTAATCTTCAGATTTTTATATTCGAAAGCAGAATAACTCAACCCAAATCCAAAAGGGAAAAGAGCGCCATCGACGCGTACATTTCCTTTCGTGTCGGAACCCGGTTTAAACGGGAACGCAAAAGGTATTTGTCCCCCCATAAATTCACCGGGGAAACCACTATACAGAATAGCTGGAATATACTTTTTTGCCCAATTTATCGTAACGGCACGACCATCAATGAGAAGGCCACTTCCGATTTTCGGGCTTGTTCCACAGCCTCACTGATCATTTTCTGCTCAGCAGAATCTAACGGAACATCGTACAATTCACTTTCGGGAAAATGACGGTCAATAATATCACATCCTTTAGCATAAAGAATCTCTGCTTCCGGTAAAAAGGATTTAATACCCTGATATACCGTTTTGATGGGTGCATTAGCCGGTCCGTATATTCTTATCGTTCTTAAGCAATACCATCGATTCCAAAGCTGCTTTCATCGAAACTGCCTGATTAGCTTGTGTATGCACTGTCTTTTCCAACAGCTCCACATTCCCTTTATACGGGTTATCGAAAAGTTTTTCTTTAAATTTCACCTTCAGCACATCGAGCACCCGACAATCAATGGTTTTTAAAGAAACCTTGCCATCGGAAATTGCTTGCCGTAAAGGCAAAATAAAATTATGTGGACCTGAAAAATTGGTTCGGATATTCAATCCTGCATTGATCACCGAAGCAACTGCATCTTCCATTGTTGGAGCTACTTTGTGCTTGGTATTTAAGAATTCCACGGCTTCGCTATCCGACACCACGTACCCTTTAAATCCCCATTCATTCCGGAGAATTTGTGTAAGGAAATAATAACTGCCCGAAACAGGTTCGCCATCATAATCGTTGTAAGAGCTCATGACAC
>JAFNAU010000220.1 GCA_017860335.1 Bacteroidota bacterium | reverse complement strand
GCAAAACCAAATATCAGAATCTGAGCTATGGGCAGCCCGAACATGACCAGCAAGGTCCGCTTATCGCGGAAGACATGCAGAAACTCTTTCTGCAAAAAGGCCGCCAGCTGTTTCATGGTATTGTTCATCATTCGTTTCGTTTTGCTCCGCGAGCTAAGGCGTAAAACACATCACTCATCGTTTCCACTCCGAACTGTTTCTTCAGGTTGGCGGGCGCATCAAGCGCGTCAATCCTTCCGTCAACCATGAGCGAAATTCGGTTGCAATACTCCGCCTCGTCCATGTAGTGCGTGGTAACAAACACGGTAATTCCGCGGGAAGCTGCCTCATAAATCATTTCCCAGAACTGCCGCCGCGTGACCGGATCAACTCCGCTGGTGGGTTCATCCAGAAAAACAATCCTGGGTTCGTGAAAAATAGCAGTGGAGAAAGCCAGCTTCTGCTTCCAGCCGAGCGGCAACGAACTAACCAGTTTATTGGCTTCACCGGCCAGTCCGAGGGTTTCCAGCATATTTCTCATTCGTGGTCTGATTTCCTTCATGCGCAAGCCATAAACTCCTCCGTAGAATTCAATATTCTCGCTGACAGTCAGATTTTCGTACAATGAAAATTTCTGGCTCATGTACCCAATGTTTTTCTTGATTTCTTCCTGTTGCTTATAGACGTCAAATCCTGCTACCCTGGCCTGGCCGGCTGTGGGATACGACAAACCGCAAAGAATTCGCATAGCAGTAGTCTTCCCGGCGCCATTGGCACCGAGAAAGCCGAAAATCTCACCTTCCTTCACATCGAAAGTAATGGCATCAACGGCTGTGAAATTTCCGAATTTTTTTGTCAGTTTATCGGCTGTAATGGAATACATATTATTGTTTTATCAGAAACACACTGGTTTATCAATCAGCACATTACACATTGAACTATCTTCCAGCTTCCGGCACTCACACCTTCGTTTGCCTGCTTAAATCAATGAAACAGTCTTCAATGGTAGCGTTGATGCGGTTGATGCGAATATCATTTAATCCGTTATTTTTCAGGAATTCCCCAAGCCGGATTTCATCAAGTTCGCCGGCAACTACAAGATGCGCAAATTCCCCGAAAGGATAGCTGTTGAGCCGTTCGGGATATTGCATCAATACTTTCAGCTGTTTGTAAGTGTCATCGGAACTCACAGCGTAAATAAATTTATCAAACTGCCCCACAACTGCCTGAGGTGAGTCAATGCTCAGTATTTCACCCTGTTGTATCAGGGCGATGCGGTCACATTGCAGGGCTTCGTCCATGTAGGGCGTGGAAACAAAAATGCAGATATTTTCAGTTTTCAGTTTCCGGAGCATTTCCCACAGTTCTTTTCGGGATACAGGATCAATACCGGTTGTCGGTTCATCCAGAAACAACACCTTTGGTTTGTGTATCAGCGCACAGCATAGCGCCAGCTTCTGCTTCATACCACCCGAGAGTTGACCTGCCTTTCGCTTTCCGAATGCTTCAATCTGTACATAAATATCGCGGATAAGGTGATAATTCTCCTCAATGGTGGTGCCAAACATGGTAGCATAAAATCTCAGATTTTCTTCCACGCTCAGGTCGGGATACAATGAAAACCGCCCCGGCATATAGCCCACTTCATTCCTGATTTGGCGGAAATCTTTCACCACATCGTACCCAAGAACCTTCGCGGAACCGCTGTCGGGAATAATCAGGGTGGTCAGCATTCGGAAAATGGATGTTTTTCCGGCTCCGTCCGGACCTATCAATCCGAAAATTTCACCTTCACTTACCGACAAACTGATATTATTCACAGCAAGTACTTTGCCCTTGTCGTAAGTTTTTGAGATATTATGTAATTCGATATAATTCACTATCCTTTTTTGGCAGAAGATATTAGTTCTCCGAATGAATATTCCGGGTTCGATGATTACTTGGCAAACTTCACATCGGCATACATGCCTATCTTTAAAAAGCCATCGTTTTTTACGGCTATTTTCACGGCATACACTTCGTTGGAGCGTTCGTCGCGCGTCTGAATGGTTTTGGGGGTGAATTCTGCCTTACTGCTGATCCAGGTTACCGTTCCTTCGTATTCGGAGAGTTTTTCCTTACCCTTTATAAAGCGGTCTGCCAATGGCTGTCATTTCATTGGGTTCGGCATATTTGACCAATACTGTTCCGGTTACGGGATTGATAATACGGCATTTCCGAAGCTGGTCTTCAAGCAGTGATATCTGCATTTCAAGCGGATTTGTTTCCTTTCCCACACTGGCTGTGGTTTTATCGAGCGTAGTTTGCTGCGCGTTGAGTTGCCGGTTGAGTACTGCCACCACCGACCGTGCATCATCCAGTTGCTTTTGGGTGGCAGCTTGTCCGGTGTAAAGATTCTCCACGCGTTGCAATTCTCGGTTGGCCTGTATGAGTTGTTCTTTCAAAATGGCAGTCTGCGAACTGATATCGGGTTTGCGGCTGAGAACCGCTCCCTTCTGCTCTTGCACCTGCCTGATTGTCAGATATAACGATGGTTTCCACCGTTTCGAAATAACCGGAAGCATCGCCTTTTTTTTCGTCAGAATTGCAGGAGTCTACAGTCATTATTACCAGGCAGAGAGCAATCCCGTATATTGATTTCTTCTTCATTTGTTCGGTTGAATAATTATTATTAAATCAACATGCTGTTTTTCAGCAAATTTCAATTTCCCTTCATCCACATCAGGCTATACTCTGCCAGAAGCAACTGCATTTCGTGAAGCGCTTTTTTCTGACGCGCCTGGTTCTCGGCATTGGCTTCACGGATGAAGTCTGCGCTGGTGACTACTCCGTTTTCGAGCTGAACAGCACTTGTTTGCTTGATTTTATTTCGTAAAACCACAATTTCGTCATCCGTTTGCAGCATTTGTCTCAGTTTCTGTATTTCACCCGATTGCTGTGTCTGACTGATGCTGTTGTTCAGGTTGAAAATTTCTTTTTGCAGATCCAGCGATTTCTGTTGTATGTCAATGTTCGTACGTTCCTTTCCGAGCGTGTAGAGTCTCGAAAACTGCCAGTTAATTTTAGCTCCTGCAATAAAATAGGGTTCAAAACTATTGGTAAACATGTTTAGTCCGGGTTTTCCGTACCCTCCCTGCGCAAAGAGGTTTAGTTTCGGACGCAGCTGAGCAGTAAGCTGTTTACGCTGCAATCCGAGATTGTTTATTTGCTGATCCAGCAAATTTAATTCCGGTCTCAGGTTACCGGTATTCAAAGAAACAGAAGCGGGAACTATAAATTTTGTTTGATCAGTTATTTGTTTGCCGGTGAGCAGTGCCATCACTTTTATCAGTGATTGTTTACCGGTGATTATTCCAGAGTTGAATTGTTTTACATTCAGCAGTTCGGCTTCGAGGTTTTGCTCGTTGGTGGCAAGCGATACACCATTTTTCACCATTACCTTTATTTTTTCGAGAGCAGCCTGAAGGTCATTCAGCAGGATTTCGTTTTGTTTGAGCTGCTCATCCATCAATAAAATGCCAAAATAGGTCTGGTTAATCCGGTCCCGAAGTTTATACATTTCCACTTCCGTCTTTTGTTGTTCGACCAAAGCATTTGCATGTATCGTTTTGCGCTGTAAATCGGTTTCACCGCCATCATATACCAGTTGCAAGACTTCGGCATACAATTTATACTGATCTTTTTCCAGTTCGGGGATAGTGAGGTTTGGTATCGTTATCGGAATTTTAGTCACATCCGATTGCCAAGTAGCTTGTCCCGCTACCTGTATTTGCGGGTAATATTTTCTCAGCAAAGCCGTAGCGGCGTTGTTTGCCAATTGTGTGATTAAATCATGCTGCCGGATGAGCGGAAAATTGGACCGCGCCAGTTCCTGACACTCGGAAAGGCTAATTTCTTGTGACTTTACAGTAAAAACAGATAACGCTATCAGTACCAGAAAGACAAATGGTTTCATTTATCTGCATTTAACTGATTATAAAGTTCATTCATTAACTTGGGAATCATTTCACGCCTCTTATAAAGCAGCTCATTGTATTGGTCAGTGGTCATATTGAACAATCCTTGTATACTGTGGCGTATAATAAACGGGAAAATAGTAACACCCAGTAAACTAAGCAAAAGTTGCAAATCGTCTTCCTGACTTTTTGAGTAGATTATCGGTTTGTTTCCTAAAGCTTCCCTGACTTTCATCTTTATATTCATTCTTTTAGTAAAAAAATCGGGATTTTGCTGTATCTCACTCATGATAAAAAGCGGCAACCGGGGTTCCTTGATAAGTAAATCGGTGTATTTATTTATCAGTTCGGACATCTTTTGGTTTAAATCAACTGCATTATCTTTCAGTTCTTCAATTATTATATTGAAAAAAACGTCCAGTTTTTCCATCATAATAATATTGTACAAATTTTTCTTACTTCTGAAATAATAATTCAGCAAAGCCAGGTTAATACCAGCCTCATCGGCGATATCACGTGTCCTTGAGGCAGAAAAACCTCTTTCAAGAAAGATTTTTTCGGCAGCTTTCTTGATTTTTTCCTCAGTTGATTTGTCTTTCTGAGTGTCAATTTCTTTTTTCATATTCTTGTATTTTTAAAGTTATGGTACAAATATAGAACTTTTTCTAATACATTAATCTCTTGTTTTAATTTTTTGTTTTAATATTTCGATAAGATAATACAGAAAAATGATATTACATTGATATTCAGATCGTAGCGTCTTATAAGAACGTCTGTTGTTAAAATATTTTTATGTCCGGAGTAGCTTAAAAGCACTTCCCAGTTGAGCAATTACATCAGAAGCCAGCAAACTTTCTTCTGACTGAAAAAGTAATGCCTGGTCAGCCGATAAACCATGTAAATAGACACCCAGAATCGAACTTTCAGCAGATGAATATCCCTGTGCCATGAGTCCGGCGATTATTCCGGTGAGCACGTCGCCCATGCCACCCGATGCCATTCCCGAATTACCCGTACTGTTAAAATAAAGTTTCCCGTCGGGTGTAGCAATCAGCGTATTTGCACCCTTAAGCACAATTACTACACTGAGTTCCTGTGATTTTTCGCGAGCAGTACGAATGCGTTCTAGCGAATTTACTGACTTACCAAAAAGCCTTTCAAACTCTTTGGAATGGGGAGTAAGTACACTATCAACGGGAATATAATCGACCAGTTGAGGCTGAAGGGCGATAATATTGAGCGCATCGGCATCGAGCACGCAAGGTCCGGGCAGGGACTTCAACAGTTCGGTGAGTATTTCGGTGGTATGACTGTCGGTACCTAACCCAGGCCCAAAAGCATAAGCATTGTAAGCCTCGATATTGTCCAGTTCTGTTTTACAAATAGCCTCAGGAGCTGTTGTTTGAAGGATGATACGGTTCATTTCATCACTATGCACACTTACCAGTCCGGCACCGGAACGTAAAGCTGCTTTCGAAGCCAGCACAGCGGCACCGGCCATCCCCTTTTTACCTGCCCAAATCAGTGTATGACCGAAATTTCCTTTATTCGAAAAACGCGACCGGGATTTTAATATCTGTTGTATATCGGTTTTATCCAGATAAATCATCTCTGTTTCAGTCCTGGCTATACCCCTTGGATGCAACTGAATATCAATCAAATTCCATTTTCCTACAAAATTCTCATTTTCAGGCAATAAAAAAGATAACTTCGGGAATTGTAAACTGTAAGTAAAATCAGCTTCAACAACACAGTCGGCAACTGACATGCAGGCTTCATCCGGCAATCCTGAAGAAATATCTATGGCAACTACGTTGTTGGGTTGTTTGTTTATCCAGCCAACGGCATCACGGTAAATTCCTTCTATTGGTTTTGACAATCCCGAACCAAAAAGCGCATCGATGATTACTGCTTCCCTGTTTGTTTCAGGAGGTAAAAAGCGGGATGTTTGTTCGGAGATATTCTCCGGGAAATACTCCAGCAGTCTTTCCTTGTTCTGCCGACATTCTGCCGACAGTTTTCCGGTATGCAGTAAAATTACCTGAACTTCATAGCCAACCTGAAGCATCATTCGCCCTAATGCCAGTCCGTCGCCGCCATTATTTCCGGGCCCAGCAAATATCACAATTTCGGTATTTAAACTCCAGTTTTTCCTGAATTGCTGCATAAGCCGTTCGGCAGCCCGTTCCATTAGTCCGATGGAACTAACAGGCTCGTTCTCGATAGTGTATTTGTCGAGTTCGTGAATTTGAGTTGATGTGAAAATTTTCATAGCAAGATTTTATTGCCCCGACGAGGCTTTTCTGTTTGATGTTATGCTGTTTGTGTTTGTTAGAGTGACTAAACAGGAATTATTTCCGGTT
>JAFNAU010000219.1 GCA_017860335.1 Bacteroidota bacterium | reverse complement strand
AAATTATTGACTTTAAACTATCTCGTAACTTGTAACTGATATTTCATCATTCTTCATTCATCAAAAAACACATGAATGCAAACGTTTGAAAACAAACAGATTAAAATAATCATCCATTTATGATGAGATTTTTTAATTTTGCTTACTTTTGTAACTATTAATTATTTTATTCTAAATATCTTAAAATATTAGATTATGAGAAAGTTTACGTTATTGGTTATTGCTTTAATGTCGCTTACATTGCAAAGTAGTTTTGCATGGGATTGGCCACAATGTCGAAATTATAATGGTAGCACTCCTGAGCAACCATCAACAATCTATCTTGGAGATCAGGCAACGTTTGGACATGATTCTTGGTCCAAAGTTAATGATAAATGGCCTAAATGGAGGGTTGCTATACATACTACTTCAGATATAAACAATGGTACTTTTGGTACATGGTCAGGATATGGCGATATTGAACATAAAACAGCATTATCCCCTGTTTTTACTTCTATTGGAACCTGGTATTGGGGAATGCAAGTAGAGTATACTGATGCTGGAGGAACCACAGGATGGTATTGTAGAGACATTACCGGTTGGGAAAATATGTATGGAACACCTACTTCCAATTTAACAGTAAACGTTTCAAATATCGTTGATCCATCTTCCCAATCAGCAACCACATCAAGTTATTCTGATATAAATTTATCATGGACAAAAAATGCAAAGGGGAATAATGTATTGGTAGTTCGTTATGCGCACGGAGTAACACCTACAGCGCCAACAAATGGGACTGCATACACTTCAGGCAATTCAATTGGTACAGGAACAGTAATTTTTAATGGTTCTGAAACCAGCACAACCAGTTCAGGTCTAAATTCATCCACAACATACGATTATTACTTATACTCAGTAAACAACAATTATTACAGTACGGGAGTTTTCGCCTCTGCAACCACAGCAAGTAAAAACACCGATTATTTCCGATCAAAAGCCACAGGAAACTGGGACACTGCGACAAACTGGGAATCATCATTCGATGGCACTATCTGGATAACTTCAACTTTAGCTCCAACTTCGGGCGCTGCCGGTGTAATTATTGAAAATGAGCATACAATTTCTATTAATAATTTGGCTACAGCTTCTTCTGTTACAATAAAACCAAAGGGTCAATTAACATTAAATTCAGGCTACACATTTACTGTTTCAGGCAATTTCCAAATCCAAAGTGATGGAGTAGGAACAGGTACTTTTGTAGATAAAAATACAACAGGCGGATGCACTATCAATGGAACTACTCAGGTGCAACAATACCTGGTAAGTGATCGTCAATGGTGGTATCTGGCAAGTCCATTATCAGGCGCTTCGAGCAGTGTATTCAGCGGTGATCAGATAGGAAAATATGTGGAAGATTATCTCAATGATAACGATGGAAACACAAAAGCTCCTTATTATACTTCTCCATTTTCTATTCCTGAAACACTTGCTGCAGGAAGAGGATACGTTATAAAAAGAGCTTCTACAACTGCAGCTACTTATACTTTCACCGGTGGTTCGCTGAATAACGCTGATGTGATTCTCACACCGACCCGCACCGGTACAGCTGCAGCTCGCGGTTTCAACCTGGTAGGTAACCCCTATCCGTCGTACCTGGATTGGGATGCGGTTTATACTGATGTAACAAATCCTGCTGTTAATATGCGCAATGCCATCTGGTTCCGCACCTATGATACACAGAGCAGTGCAATGGTTTTCCATACCTATTCCGATGGTTATAGTGTTCCTCTGAATGCAAATATAACCGGAAAAATTGCTCCCATGCAAGCTTTCTGGGTAAAAGTAGCTACGGATGGCAGTAACGGTTCGCTCACGTTCAAAAACGACCACCGTTCGCATTACAGTGCTACCGGATACAACCCACTCAAGGTGAAAACAGCCGAAACCCGTCCGTGTCTGCGTATTGCAATTTCCAACGGAGCAAATACTGATGAAGCACTGATTGTGGGTAAATCCTACGCGTCGAACGCTCTTGACAGCTACGATATTGAAAAAATGTCGGCTAACAACACTGCTATCCCGGAAATTTATTCGGTGCTAGACAACAACGAATTAGTTATCAATTCGATGAATACCTTAGCCGAAGGCACGACCGTTAATCTCGGTTTCCGTCCCGGTCAGGCAGGTACATTTACCCTGCTGGCTACCCAACTGGAAAATATCGATGCCAAAGTAATTCTGGTGGACAAATTGACCGGTACCGAAACAGAGCTGAATGCCGGTACTGCATACAACTTTACCTCCGATGCGACGACAACAACCGACCGTTTCAGCCTGGTACTCCGTACTCCGGGTATGGTTACAGGAGTTGACAATACTGCAAGCAACCTGGAAGTTAGCGCCACACAGGGTAGCATAGTGATCTGCGGAACAACTCCGGGCAGCACTGTCCGCGTGTACAACACAGTGGGCCAGCAACTGACTAGCGCGACTGCCACCGGCAGCCGTACCGAACTGCGCCGCGACTTCACACCCGGCATCTACCTGGTGAAAGTAAACAACAGGACAATGAAAGTTTCTGTAAAATAAAACAAGTAAATAAAGTAAACAATTTGAAATTTACTCCCATCTCCCCCTTGAGGGGATTGGGGGGCTTAACACAATCATATGACAACAAAACGCGAATACATCACTCCTGACATTGAACTGATCCGGCTGGACAATGAAATCTCGCTGCAACTTACTTCGGATGTAAATCCGGCAGAAGAACCGAACTGGTCAAAAGCTTCAGCGCATCCCACCGACAATCCATATAAGATGGCGTAGTTCTTTGGTCATTTTAGTGATAACTGGTTAATTGAATAGCCTTGCAGAGGCTAATTAGTCGAACCTTTAGAAGCCCATTTTAGTATTATTTGATTGTTGATTTGGTAAAAGCTATCTTTTATCAAATCAACAATTTGCATTTTAATTTCGAGCAAAAAAATGATTCCTGTTTATTCATCATCCTTATAAAATTAAATGCAGCGGCTGCAAGTATCACATTAATATTATCGCCTTGTTATTCCTTTGTAGAAATTACCATTTAAGAGGTAAACAATTTTCATATTCTCAATTCCCTACACATACCTGTATTTTGATTAATTTGTTGTTTATATATTATATTTATTTGATTTAAAATTACTTGATTTAGACGGATTTTTGTATAATTTTGCAGCGGAATGGTAATTGTCCATTTTTTATCCTTAATTCTGCTGCAAAAACAGTCACCCCTTTTGTTATACAAATAACTAAACTAAGTCTTTCCGAATGGTTTTTTACCCTGAACAGATACTATAAATCTGATATTTTCCGAAAGTTTCCGGTTTATTATTCAGTGTATTCTAAATCTGTAAACATAATTATATTTATCCATGAAGAAATTATTCTTTTATATTTTATTCTTTGCATTTTCAGTTCTTTCGGGTTTTGCCCAGCCTGCTCTCTATGGCCCTGCACCCAATGCCCGTCAGATGAAATACCTCCAAAATCCATTGGCGGGGTTTATTCATTTCGGGATGAATACCTTTGCCAATACCGACGGTATCGAATGGGGGAATGACACAAAACGTCCTGCAACCACCTTCAACCCTACCAACGGAAAGGTGAACACCGATCAATGGGTACGCCTCTTTCAGAAAGCAGGATTTAAGAAAGTAATCCTCGTGGCGAAACATCATGACGGCTTCTGCATCTGGCCCAGCGCTTATACAGATTATGACATCGCTGCCAGTCCGTACCTCAGCGGTCAGGGCGATATCGTGAAGCAACTCTCCGA
>JAFNAU010000218.1 GCA_017860335.1 Bacteroidota bacterium | reverse complement strand
CGCTGAATGGGCGATTTTCCTCTCAGGTCGGCAATACCATGTTCGGTAATCAGCACTTTTACCGAATGTTCGGAGTGGTCGTTGTGAGAAACCATCGGTACAATAGCGCTGATTTTTCCGCCTTTAGCTGTAGATGGTGTTGTGAAAATGGAGAAATAGGCATTACGGGTAAAGTCTCCCGAGCCACCAATTCCGTTCATCATTTTGCTGCCAAGCACATGTGTGCTGTTTACATTTCCGAAAATATCGGCTTCGAGCGCTGTATTAATAGAGATCAGACCCAAACGACGTGCAATCTCTGGACTATTGGATATTTCCTGAGGACGAAGTACTATCTTATCACGGAAAAAGTCGAGATTATCATATACTTCTTTCAGCATATCGGGCGACACGGTAAGCGAACAACCGCTGGCAAATTTCACCCTGCCCTGTTTCATCAGATCAATAACAGAGTCCTGAATAACTTCGGTATACATTTCGAAAGCTGGAATATCCTTATTGGCACCAAGTGATGCTAATACTGCATTTGCAATATTACCCACACCGGACTGCAGAGGTAAAAATTCTTTCGGAATTCTATTCTGTTTCAATTCGGAAGCAAGGAAAGTCGCCACATTCTCACCAATACGGGCTGTAACTTCATCAACAGGAGTAAATCCGCCCACTTCATCCATCTGATTGGTATCAACAACACCGAGAATCTTTTTCGGATCCAACTTCAGCGTTGTAGTTCCAATTCGATCGGAGGGTGTATAAATCGGTATTTCGCGGCGTGATGGCGGATTGGAAGCTTCATAAATATCGTGAAATCCCTTCAATTCCTTCGGATGATAATGATTCCACTCCAGAATTATGTGTTCAGCCAGATTGACAATCGTAGGTGAGATACCTACACCGGCGGTAAGTACAACTTCTCCATCTGGCGTGAGGTCGCAAATTTCAAGGATAGCAAATTTTGGGGGAGCAATAAATCCATAGCGTAAACTCAGCGCCAGCGCGGACAGATGAAGGTCGTAATAAGCTACCTCACCACTGTTCAGGGCGTTTCGCATATCTTTGTTGGACTGATAAGGAGTTCTGAAATTCACAGCTTTCGCACGGGCGAGTGCTCCGTCGAGGGAATCGCCGGTTGAAGCGCCGGTGTACATTCCGATTTTAAACTCTTTTCCTTCGTTGTGAAATGCTGTTGCACGGTTAGCGATAGCGGTAGGTACTACTTTCGGGCAACCTGCTGCGGTAAATCCGCTGAAACCGACAATGTCCCCATTGTTGATGAAAGCTGCTGCCTCATCAGCGGACATAAATCTGAAATTGTTTTGCATAATATGATTTTTTACCTGAAAATTAATTCTTTTTTGAAAACGCAAAATTACCAAAATTATTCCAACAATCAAACAATCAGTAAATATCAAACATAAGATATACTCGTGATCATCCAATGTTGAAAGAACCTTCAATAATCATAAAATAAATTTATAAAATATAAATTTGAAAGAATAATTGATGATATTTGTAGATAGAAAAAAACTATTCAGTAATACAAAATAACAACATAAAAAATTACGACTATGAATTCAAATGACATCCGGAATTTAGAACCCAAAGCCTTGTGGGAAAATTTCCACGGAATCACACAGGTTCCTCGTCCCTCCGGCAAAAAGGAACAAATCGGTAAATATCTCGAAGATTTTGGTAAATCGCTGGGACTGGAAACCCTTCGTGATGAAATTGGCAATGTGCTGATACGCAAACCGGCCACACCGGGTATGGAAGACCGCAAAGGAGTTATTCTTCAGGCTCACATGGATATGGTTCCTCAAAAAAACAGCCATATTAACCACGACTTTGAAAAAGATCCCATCCAAACGCACATCGATGGTGAATGGGTGACTGCCAACGAGACAACTCTCGGCGCCGATAATGGTATCGGGGTAGCAGCCGCCATGGCAATAATGCAATCGACGGGTGTAGCTCATCCGGCTATTGAAATGTTTATCACCGTGGACGAAGAAACCGGCATGTTCGGTGCATTCGGTCTTGAACCCGGTTTTCTGAAAGGCGACATACTTATCAATATGGACTCCGAAGATGAAGGCGAACTCTATGTAGGCTGCGCCGGTGGAATTGATGCCGATATTACATTCAAATACAAAGAAGTGGAAGTACCCGAAGGAGATGTTGCTTTCAAACTTTCGCTCACCGGGCTGAAAGGTGGTCACTCGGGGGTAGATATTAACCTGCAACGAGCCAATGCCAACAAGTTAATGTTCCGTTTTCTGAAAGAAGCAGTTGCCGAATATGATGTTCGTCTTTGCTGTATTGAAGGCGGCACACTACGCAATGCCATCCCACGCGAAGCCTTTGCTGCCATTACTATTCCCGAAGAAGGTGTTGACGAGCTGATGGAACTGATTGATGAATATGAAACTCTTTTCCTTACAGAATTCGAAGGCGTGGAAGATGGAATTAGCTTTACTGCCGAACGAACAGACAAGGTAAAATCATTAATGCCCGAGGAAGTTCAGGATGACCTGATTAATGCCATCACAGCCTGTCCGAACGGCGTTTACCGCTTTATACCCGAAGTTCCCGATGTAGTGGAAACTTCCAACAACCTGGCAATCGTTCGTTCCGAAGGTAATACAATTTCAGTTAGCTGCCTGATACGCAGTTCGGTGGAAAGCCGCAAGGAAGAACTGGCATCAATGGTGGAAAGTGTGTTCGCTCTGGCAGGTGCCAAAGTGGAATTCAAGGGTGGTTATCCCGGTTGGAAACCCAACCTCGACTCTCCTATTCTGAAAGAGATGACAAATATCTACGAAAAGAATTTCGGCAAAACTCCCCGAATCATGATTATCCATGCCGGACTTGAGTGCGGAATTCTGGGACGGAATTATCCTGACATGGATATGATTTCATTCGGTCCGACCATCCGGTTCCCGCATTCTCCGGCCGAAAAAGTCAACATCCCGACCGTTCAGAAATTCTGGGATTTCCTGCTTCTCACACTGGCTAACATCCCTAAAAAATAATCAACACTAATAAACCATCAGGTTTCTGCCGCATAAGTTTATGTGGCAGAAGCTTGATATTGCTTTTTTAGAATCACAAACAACATGAAACGACTACTTGCTTATTCCCTGATGCTTTGTATGACAGCATCACTGGCAGCCCAAAACTACAACGATACCACATTTAATTTCACTGTAATAAAAGAAAACAAAATTACATCCGTAAAAAATCAGGCAAGCAGCGGCACCTGCTGGTCATTTTCCGGAATGGCATTCTTCGAATCGGAATTGCTCCGCATGGGTAAACCTGCCGTTGATTTATCCGAAATGTTCGTTGTGCATCGCTCCTACACCGACAAAGCTGAAAAATATCTCCGGATGAACGGAACCAACAACTTTGCCGGGGGCGGCTCATTCTACGATGATGTGTATGTACTGAAAAATTATGGTATTGTGCCCGACTCGTTGATGAACGGACTGAACTACGGAGAAACCAAGCACAATCACGGCGAACTGGATGCACTTACAAGTGCCTTTATGACTACAATGGTAAAAAATCCGAACAAAACAATTTCCACAGCCTGGAAACCGGCATTCGAAGGAATTCTGAATGCATATCTGGGTAAACTGCCCGCTGAATTTACTGTAAACGGGAAAAAATATACTCCGGTAAGTTATGCGAACTCTCTGGGATTAAATATGGACGACTACGTTTCTATTACTTCATTTACACATCATCCGTTTTACACAAAATTTGCCATTGAGATACCCGACAACTGGCGCTGGG
>JAFNAU010000217.1 GCA_017860335.1 Bacteroidota bacterium | reverse complement strand
TTTTTATAATATTACTTTAGCGGTACGATTACCTACTTTAACGAATGTAACACCTTTGGCATTCACCGGTAATACATTGTTTCCGTTGACTGTAACAGCGCTCAGTACTTTCTGACCAACAGTGTTGTAAACTTCAACAGATTGTCCAGCTTCAGCTTCGAAATTGATTTTTCCATTGGCGGCAAATATCTTCAGATTTTCTTTTGCAGTACTTACACCGGTTGAAACCATTTCGGCAAGGCTACGGGGAATAAACTGTGCGGTAGTGTTGTAAACAAGCACCACACCCACCATATCCTGAGCATTTGTCGGGATTGACTGTCCGATATAATCCAGATCGGAATACTGTGTACGAAGAACCGGATTAGTAGCGCTATTCAGATTGTGGTTTTTTCCAGACTGGAACAATCCTGTTCCTCCGTCAATATCGCTAATCAGATCGCCCAGCATGAGAGACAACGGAGTGATTACATGGCCGGAAGAAGTGGCTGCTCCCGGATCGGCAACCGGTGTGAACTGCAACATATTGCTATAAATAGCCAGTGTTCCGATAATACCGGTAATTCCATCACCCAGATTATAAGTAGTTGTAATTTTCTTCGAAACATCATCTATCAGAATAGCTCCTGTAGCATCCTGAATATATTTGGCATTACGGGTTGAAGACTGAAGAGTCAGCACCGCTTCACCGGTCAGTTTATAAGCTTCGGTGGATGGAAGAGTTATGGAACGTAATCCGGCTATATTTGGGATTTCTGTTGCAGATGCCATAGTATAAGTCGCAGAAACTATAGTACTGGGGCCTTTCCCGGTTTCATAAGCGATTGCTTTTACGGTAGTAGTAGTACTTACAGTTATTGGTTCGGTGTAAGGTGTACTTTTATTGGTTGGATCAGTTCCGTTAGTTGTGTAATAAATGGATGCACCTGATCCGGCAGTAATGGATACAGCTATGGGTACGTAGATATTACCAGAAGCAGGAATTATAGCCGGTATTTGAGAAACTGGCAAACCACCATTATCTGTCATCACAATGTTGTCAATATTCATCCTCTTGTTTGAAGTATTAGTACCAGCAGCTATTATTCGGATTCTGGCATTAGCTTGATTTAAGTCAAAAGAAAAGGTCTGTACAGTAGAATTTGCCGTTATTTGTCCAATATTTATCCACGTCGTTCCATCAGAACTCCAATCAATATTATATGGAATTTGAGAATCTGTTCCATAAATTTTATATTTAAATGAAATATTCCCTATTCCCCCTATTTTGTTTGCTAACATTGTAGCAACTGATGTAGTGTAACCCCTCATTCGAAGTGATCCTGTTCCCTCATAATAATCAGCATTAGCCATAGACGCTTTTGCTATTATTGCATCAGTTAGATTCCATTTAATAGAATCAGTGCCACCCAAGTTGACAAAAACATGGATAATAATAAAGTAAATTTTCTCATATCGATAACGTTTAAATTGTGAATATTTTTTTCGAAAGAAACGAAATGTAAAGATATAATAATTTTTCCATATCAATAATTATTCCAATAAAATTCACCATATTTTAATATTGACTGACGTGCTGATACTGTCGGGAAAGAAAGAGGTTTTGTTTATCTGCTATAAAAAATCTAAAAATTGAAACTGCATTTTTCCTTGCTTCAATATGTTAAAATACAATAGTAGCCTGTTTCTGGTTATGAAACAGGCTACTATTTTTTAATATTGATTAAATGCTATCCATGTTTTATTACAAAACTACTTTTGCCACACGACTACCTGCTTTCACCAGATGTACACCCCTGGAATTTAATTCTATTTCGTTCAGACCTTCAGCGGCATTACGGCTGATAAGTTTCTGACCTACCGCATTGTATATTTCTATCGTTTCACCGGCAGTAGCTACTACCATAATTTTTTCGTTGGCAACCCAGGTATTGGCAGTTTGCTGCACTTTCACATTTCCAGTACCTACATCATCGGTAGCTGTACCAGTCAACGCCATCGTTTTGGTATCGGCACCGGTGCTTGTTATTTCAAGTGTAGCATTGTGGCTGCCCGCAGTTGTAGGTTTATATGTAATGGTTACAAACTGATCAGGAACAGCGCTTCCATCTAATGTAAGAGTGGCAGGACTAACTCCAAACATTGTGGCATCAGCGCCTGTTATGTTCAGGTTAATATTTTCAGATAAACCCGATCCGCCTACGTTAATTGTTTTGGTATCGGTAGCATTTACCTCTGCTGACATCGCCGGAATGGTAGTTTCGGTAATGGTTATTGTGGCTTGCACTTCAGAAGCAACGACATTGTCGACCTGATAAGTCGTGGTGGCAGGAGTCGTCGTATTACCGCTGTATTCGAAAACAAGAAATTTCACACCGCTGTAAGCCGACAAATCGATTGTCTCGGTGGTGAAAGCAGTAGCATATCCTGTTGCAGGAGTTGTAACAGTGATTGTTTTCACTTCCGTTTTTGTTCCGTCCTTTTGCATGACGTAAACTTTAAGAGTTGCTCCATTAGCATATCCGGCAAGCCAGTCGAACTTCACATTGTTCTTCTGTATAGCATCAAAATTAATAGCCGGTGATACGAGCAGCGTTTGATATACACCAGTTCCCCCGAAAGCCGACATTTGGGTGTAGTTGTTGGAATTATAGAGTTTCATTTCCCAATTTTTGCTTCCCTGAACCGAAACTGATTTCCATCCGGCAGGCAGAGTTGCGGGAGTGCCTGTTCCGTCACCAAACGTTTCGTTCAATGAAGTCAGAGGCGAGCTGTCGTCGAGGTTGTACGGATTAGGGATGTCAATTCCGATACCGGTTAGAGCAACCGTTTTTGTAATTGTTCCACTGGTAATCTCCAGTGCAGCCGATTTAGCACCAGCCGATGTTGGAGTGAAAGCAACATCCAGATTTCCACCGGCTGTGGTGAGAGTACCTGCAGCTGTAAACTGAGTGGCATCAGTTCCTGTAATGGTGTATGCAGGTGCAGATGTAAGATTTGTTCCGGTTACAGTCACAGCCTGAGATGCAGAAGTAATATTGAGATTGGATGAAAATGAGAGAGAAGCAGGCGAAGTAGTTAATGTAGGTTGAGATGTTGATGATGCTGTATATACTTTAATAGAATAAATGTAACAACGTTTTAACGTACTTTCAACCGATATTGTTGTCAATAGAGAACCATCTAATGAAAAGGTATAATCAGTTTGTGTACTCGTTAAGTTAGCCGAAGTAATTCCATTAACCTTAATTTGCTCAGTATCTGTTCCATATTGCTTAGCTGAAACTACTAATTTAGTAGCATTTACTTGTCCAAACGTAGTAAGCGCAAGCGTAAATTTACCTCTTGTACCACTACTTGAAAGCTTTGCACCCCCAATTCCTTTATAAGTGTTGTTCGTTGCAGTACAAGATGATATATATGAATCCCCGGATGTTACTAATGTTGTGACAAAGTTTGTTGTTGTGACAGCAGTTGAGGCATCAGTAGTAGCTGAATTTTCAAAACTAATAGTGTATGCTAATTGATTCTGTCCCCACATATAATTATTTGCAGTAACAAATACCAACGTAAGAATCACCATTCTCAATAAAGTAGTTTTCCCCATAATTAAATCATTTAGTAAATATTCTTGTTTTGATTTCGAATTTTTTCAAAAACAGCAAAGATATAATATACTTTGTGATATTCAAAATAGTATCTCCTCTTCTTATTCATTTTTACTTCAGATTGTTTCATATATTACAATGTTGTGAACCATTTGAAAATAATGAGACAAACATTAGATGATACTTCAATACTCAATAAATAATCGATAAATAATTCTTAATGAAAACAGATGAAACATGATTATAATTAATAAATATTTCTATCCGGTTAAGATTTTAATATCCAAACAATTTGTATATTTGCACGCTCATTTTGAAAAAATTCTCAATCCGTCTTATTTGGATTGAGAATTTTTGGAGCATCCGACTTAATTACTTTTATTGTTTTATATTTATTTTTCAAAATAATATGAAAAACAAATATGTAGATCTGATTGAACAGACCTTCGAGTTCCCCAATCAGGAATTCACCGTAAATGAGAATGAACTGAGTTGGTGTGGTATTCCGCTGATGGATATCATCAAGCAATATGGCACTCCGTTGCGCATTGCTTATCTACCAAAAATCGGAGAGAACATCCAGAAAGCCCGCCGTATGTTCAACGTGGCAATGGCTAAAGTGGATTATGAAGGCGATTATCATTACTGCTATTGCACCAAAAGCTCACACTTTTCATTCGTGATGGAAGAAGTGCTCAAGCAGGGCGTGCATCTCGAAACCTCATCAGCTTTCGACATCAACATCATGGAAACGCTTTTCGAACAGGGTTTGCTCAAATCAGAGACATTTGTTTTGTGCAATGGCTTCAAACGTCCGATGTATGTTGAGAATATACAAAGCCTTATCAACAAGGGTTTCAATAATGTAATTCCGATTTTGGACAATATCTTCGAACTCGATTTGCTGATGAAAGATTTCGATCAGAAATTAAAAGTAGGCATCCGGATCGCTTCCGAAGAAGAACCAAAATTTGACTTTTATACTTCGCGACTTGGTGTGCGTTACAACGACATCATCCCCTACTACGAAGAAAAAATAGCCAACAACCCACAGGTAGAACTGAAAATGCTGCATTTCTTTATAAATACGGGAGTAAAAGACACACTTTACTACTGGAATGAATTAAGTAAAGCGGTTAACTTGTATTGCGAACTAAAGAAAGTTTGTCCCACACTGGACAGTCTCGACATCGGTGGTGGTTTCCCTATTCAAACATATCTTGACTTTGAATACGATTATGAATACATGGCCGAAGAGATTGTTTCGCAGATTAAACTAATCTGCAACCAGAACGGAGTTCCCGAACCGCATATTTTTACCGAATTCGGATCATATACAGTGGGAGAAAGCGGCGCCATGCTTTACTCTATTGTAAACCAGAAGAAGCAAAACGATCGCGAGTTGTGGGATATGATTGACAGTTCCTTTATGACTACGCTACCCGACACCTGGGCTATCAATCAGCGCTACTGGGCGGGCTGACCTGCGACAGCGAAGATTTCTATAACGCCGAAGTACATTCGAATGCCGTCTTCCTGCCCAAAATGGAGTTGGGCAGAGAGCAATACATCGGATTTTTCCATATGGGCGCTTACCAGGAATCTCTGAGCGGCTTTGGAGGAATACAACATTGCCTTATTCCGGCATATTTTACCAAACTCTTTGCCAAAGAACAAAGTTACAAATCCATGCTGAAAATACTGGGATACTAATTCAGGAATTATTCAAAAATTAAAACCGCAACAGATTGACTGAACTTCAACAGATTGCGGTTTTTTTATTTCAACCATTCAAGTCTGGTTTGTGGTGTGATTTTACGGTTTACGATATCCACATTTTGCCAGTAAATAAGTTTTTCCGTTCCGCTTTTACAAATATCTGTGTTTATGCCTAATGCTCTGGCCGGACGGAAAACGCAGGCGTTGATTATTTCGCACAGCGGAAGGTCAGAAAGAATGTCAATTCCTGTTTGTTGATTAAAAGACTCGACATCGGAACTGCCGAAGTCGAATATGAAGGGTAAACCTGCGAATTCTGTTTCAGGTAATTTCGTCATTTCATCCATTTCCACATAGCAATACTCCGGTAAGTCGGGACAGGCTGTTCCTTGCGGGCAGATTTCCTTTACGGATACAAATGCCGGAGTAATAATGCCATCCAGAAAAAGGGTTTGTGCAGGTTCAACGGATGTATCGTCCAGCGAAATAAAGCGCGAAAAGCAGCCGTTATTGTCCAGTTCGATTACGGTACGATGGAGTTCGTCAGCATCCGTCGGACAGATCAGATGTGCTGCAAAGCGTTTCACTTGGGACCTTCAACTGGAAATTTCCCGCCAGGGAACTTGTTACCCTTACTTGAGGGGATGGCAGCAGGTACCGTATCGACAGGTATAACCGTTGTATCCAGCCAATCCACCATTTCTCGGATACTATCCTGACGGGTAGGATAAAAACGCCTTAAAAGTTGAATACTGTCCAGATATACATTCATTTTTCCACGTACCGAATCGTAACCCAACAGCATACCGCTCACCGATTTTATCTTCCGGTCGAAGCGGGCTTTGAGCATCAGCTTGTACCGGCGGGTAAGATTATCGTTATACGTTTTGGTATAAATACTGTCGATAGTACCATCCCAGTAGTTGACATACATCACCATGTGAGGATTGAAGGTGGTGTCGGTGCGAGCAATACGGTGCCGCAATGACAGGATGTAATAATCGCCGGGCAGAAAACCTGTGCTTTTTATATCAAATTTCAACCGGGTCCGAGCTGAATCTTTAGTCAGAATATATCGTGTTCTGAGATTCCAGATATTAATATCGTTTGTCGCATTGGAGTCGATTGGATGAAATTTCCGTTTTTCCACATCGGTAGTCAATTGTTTCAGGCGGTTATCAACATTTATATAGATACGTTCGAAGAATTTGGGATGCTTGGTGTACCACGAGACCGACGAATCAAATTCTGCTTTGCTGATATCATATTTTGTCAATAAACTCTGATAATACTTCTCTTTTAGGGTGGGATCATTATATCCGATACCGGCAGCGCTCATTGAACCTTCCATGACATACATATCGAAAAGCAGGTTTTCCATTTTAGTGGCGTTAAGTACACCCGACGGACGGTGCTGACAGGAAGTAACAAATATACCGGCGAGAATGGTCAGTATAGTTATTTTCAGAAAAAAATTAGTTTTGCTTTTCATCGATTGACGCAGGAGCTTTTTTTGATTCGAGACTTTCGTTTAATTCCTTACGGAAGAAGAGTAGAATTATAGCTACGGATACTGTGACACAAGCATCGGCAACATTAAAAATGTACCGGAAAAATACCGTCTCGCCGTTGTTGTCCGTAATAAATGGAAAATAAAACATATCAACCACCTTGCCATACAGAAAAGACTCGTAACCGCCTCCCGAGGGAAACAGTACCGCCAATTGGTGAGGTGCGCTGGCACTGAAAATTACACCATAAAAGAGCGAATCAATGATATTTCCTGCGGCTCCGGCCAGAAGCATCGAAACTGCCAGAATATAGCCTGTACGTACATTTTTTTTAATCATCCTGCGGATATAAACAGCAAGCAGAACAACTGCCGCCACCCGAAACAACGTCAGAAATAATTTCCCGAACAGTTCCATTCCGAATGCCATTCCGTTATTTTCCACGAACAGAATTTTAAACCAGGGAAAAACATCGACTGCCTCCCCTAACTGAAAATGCAGTTTTACATAAAACTTTGAAGCCTGATCAATGAGAAGCAGCAGAAGAATGAGCAACAGCGATTTTTTGGAAGTTGACATTGGCAAGAAATTATAAGTTCAGATTTTTTGTTTCATACAAAAATTCGACAATCACCGTGAGCCGGGTTGCCGAATTAATGTTATATAAAAGGATATTCTTGTATAATTATTTGAAAACGAATACTACAGTTTTCTCTTATTATTGCCATCCTTGGCTTCAATACTTAATGTAGCATGTGGCACGGCACGCAGACGTTCTTTGGGAATCAGCTTTCCGGTCTCACGACAAATCCCGTATGTTTTATTTTCGATACGAACCAACGCAGCCTGTAAGTGCTGAATAAATTTCATCTGTCTCTGGGCAAGCTGTCCGGCTTCCTCTTTGTTCAGCGTAGATGCGCCTTCTTCAAGCACCTTGAAAGTGGGTGAAGTATCAGACACATCATTGCCATCGAGGTTACTCAGACCATTACGCAACAATTCATAATCTTTCTGAGCTTTTTCGAGTTTTTCCATAATAATATCACGGAACTCTTCCAACTCAGCATCTGAATATCTTGTTTTTTCCTTCTCTGCCATAATTAACGGTATTTATGGATGTTTTTCAACATCATACAATTTAAGTTTGCGAAAGTAAGAATTATATTTCAGAAAACCAATTATTTTAATTAAATCGTAATGTTTGACAGCTTATTATTTTTTTGTTACAAGCAATCTTACCATATAATCCTCGAAGTCGATTTCTGTAGGCTGTTCAAGTTCTTCTACCAGTTGTATGGAAGCAGCAAGTGTCTGTGTGGCTATATAATCAGCGTATTCTTCCACGGCAGCGTTAATTTCATCCTGTCTGATAATTTTCACCTCAATCTTGTCGGTAATCTCATAACCATTCGCTTTACGGATATTCTGTATACGGTTTACCAGTTCGCGGGCAACACCTTCGCGTTGCAGTTCGTCCGACACGGTTATATCGAGAGCTACAGTCAGTTTCCCTTCGTTAGCAACCAGCCAGCCCGGCATATCTTCGGTGAATATTTCCACATCTTCGGCAGTAAGCAGAACCTCACCCGAAGGCAAAATAAGGGCATATTGTCCGTTACGTTCAATTTCAGCAATCTGCTGCTTGGTCATGGATGGCATTGTTGCTGCAATCTCTTTCATCTGTTTGCCGTATTTTTTTCCCAGAGTTTTGAAATTTGGTTTTATTTTCTTCACCAGGTTATCCATATCGGTATCCGGGGCAATCACCTCCAGTTCTTTTACATTGACCTCGGCTTTGATCAGTCCGGCAATGTAGTTAATCTGGCTGAAAGTCGTTTCGTCGGGAGCCGGAACAACCGCTTTTGAGAGAGGCTGACGGACTTTCTTCTCCGCTTTACGACGCAACGCCAGTATCATCGACGAAATTTGCTGTGCAAGCTGCATGCATTCTTCCAGATTTTTATCAATCAGGTTCTCGTTGCATTCCGGGAAATCGGTCAGGTGAACAGATTCACAGGCATGTTTCCCTGTCACATTATTCAAATCCTGAAATAGCTGGTCAGCATAGAACGGAGCAATCGGAGCCATCAGTCGGGAAACTGTTTCGAGACAAGTATAAAGGGTCTGATAAGCAGAAATTTTATCCTTATCGTATTCGCCTCCCCAGTAGCGTTTGCGGTTAAGGCGAACGTACCAGTTGCTCAGATTTTCACCTACAAAGTCTGAAATGGCACGTCCCGCTTTGGTCGGTTCGTAGTCATTGTAATATGCTGAAACATCTTTCACCAGGGTATTTAACAGGGAAATTATCCAGCGGTCAATTTCAGGCCGTTCATCAACAGGTATTTCTGCATCTGCATTAGTGAAATTATCCACATAATACCTTCCATATCAAACTTGAGGTTATCCCAGGGTGAAGCGTTAGTCATCATGTACCAGCGCAGAGGATCAGAACCGAATTTTTCGATAGTTGTAAACGGATCGACAGCATTACCCAGTCGTTTTGACATTTTGTTGCCGTTTTTATCCAATACCAATCCGTTGGAAATCACATTTTTGAAAGCCACCGAGCCTTTAACCATGGTACTGATGGCATGCAGGGTAAAGAACCATCCGCGTGTCTGATCCACTCCTTCAGAAATGAAGTCGGCAGGATAAAAATCTCCGCTTTCAAGCATTTCCTTGTTTTCAAACGGATAATGTAATTGCGCGAAAGGCATAGCGCCACTGTCGAACCAAACATCTATCAGGTCTGTTTCGCGTTTCATAAGCTTTCCGGATGCTGAAACAAGCACTATATCATCCACGTACGGACGGTGCAGATCAATATTTTTTACATCGTAATTTTCTGCAGTATATAAACCCGGCTTGAAGTTTCTGTACGGGTTTTCGTTCATGTATCCGGCTGAAATGGATTTTTCAATTTCGCTGATCAATTCTTCAGCTGAGCCAATGCACATCTCTTCCAGACCGTCTTCGGTACGCCAGATTGGCAGCGGTGTTCCCCAGTAACGGCTGCGGCTCAGATTCCAGTCCTGCAGGTTTTCAAGCCACTTGCCGAAACGACCTGTTCCGGTTGACTGTGGTTTCCAGTTAATGGTATTGTTCAGTTCAATCATTTCCTCGCGACAGGCTGTCGAGCGGATAAACCAGCTGTCGAGCGGATAGTAGAGCACCGGTTTGTCGGTACGCCAGCAA
>JAFNAU010000216.1 GCA_017860335.1 Bacteroidota bacterium | reverse complement strand
TGAATACTCCTCGAATTACGATGTCAAAGCGTATGGCAAACTGACAGCATTTACCCTGTCGGATTGTACCGACGCGATTATCGAAGGAATTTCGTGCGATCCAAACGGCACCGGTATTGGTGGAACAGCATGGCCCACGGGTCTTCACTTCGGATGCGGAAAAACGGAGGCCACGAAAAACGAAGTGATTAGTCTGTCAAGGCACGAACTGGCGCACGCGTTCCAGGGATTTATGCCCATTGGGGAAGGCACCCAGTGGCTGGGTGAAGGATTTGCATTCTTTTCGGACGGAGGTCCCTTTAATGCCGATTTCTCCAACCTGAATATGGGTTCCGGTTTCTGGAAACAATTGCTGGCTTCTTCGCTCGAACGGGGAACCACCTTCTTCGGGCATCGTTACGAAGACACCAAAGTGTACCCGGGCTACACGACCGATTACGGATACAAGTATCTGGGATGGTATCTGAATGATTTTATTTACCGCAAAGGCGGTTACAAGGCTGTGAAAGACGTGCAGATGGGCGATTTGGAAGGATACAGGAAAATTGGTTATCCGTCCGGACAAGCCATCATGGATGCCATGTATTTCGACTTCGATGTCCGGGTTCGGGATAAGAAAGTGGTAACTCTGCTCACACCTTCGGCGAACGTGGATGAGGATCAGCCAACAGTAAACTTCAGCTGGACACCGCTGGACGCGTCGGTTAAACTGGATGTGATGATTTCGACCGACAAGGGGGAAACCTGGACAACCATCGCCCAGAATACCACCGCCACCTCGTGCAGCTGGAATGCGGGAGAATTCAAAGGGGAATTTCTGGTCAAATTCATGGCACCTGAGATTTTCAACCACCAGACAACCTATGGACCATTCTACAAAATTAACCTGGCAAAACCAGCCATCAGTTTTCCCAACGGAACCGAATACCTCATCGCCGGTGATACGGTGAATATTAGCTGGACAAAAACCACTATTCCACAATATAAAATCGAATACTCAGGCGATAACGCTGCACACTGGTCAACGGTCGCTGCTTCCTGCCCCACAACGGCTCTGGTGTATGCCTGGATTGTTCCTGGAACGGCTTCCGGTCAGTGTAAAATCCGAATTTCGGACACTTCAAACCAGGCTACGAACGATGAGAGCGATGCCTGCTTCACTATACTGCAACACAACGACATCGGCGGTCCCTATCTGTATGATAAAAATACCGTTGCCCTGCTGCATTTCGACAACGATTTGAAAAACCGCTCCGCGCTTTCGGGACATGCCAACGGCGCAACAGAAAATCTGACTTCCGATGCAGGGTTACTCCCCGATTTGGGTAAATGCCTGAAAACAACAAATCCGGTTACTGTTCCTCATCACACAAATCTGAACCTGAGCGGCGACTGGACCATAGAAATGTGGATGAAGCTCACAAGTTACAGCACGGGCGATATGTACCTGCTCACCAAACCGGGCGATACGGATGCTTATTTCGCGAATTACACGCTGAGTATCAATCCCTGGTGGGGAAATATATTTTATACGTTCCTGTTCAGCAATACCCCGGCACGTATCGGACTGACCTCTATCACACCGGCGCTCAACGAATGGTATCATGTGGCTTTTATCCGAGATACAAAAAAATCGGAATTACGCCTGCTGATACATGACAGAAACCGCACGCTGATATCCGATCAGTCGTCAGCATACAACGATACGGGGATGCTGCTGAACTCCAAAGACATAATCATCGGCCAGGGAGTGAACGGCTACATCGACGAAGTCCGGATCAGTAATATTGTCCGGTCGTTCAGCACCTCCGGCGTTCATTCACCCAAAGCAGACAACATGCTGTCCGTGTATCCGAACCCGACAAAAGGTATTGTAAGAATAGAGTTGCAACCGGATGCCACCGCCGCGGAAATACGCGTATTCAACACAGCAGGACAAACGATATTCAGCAAAACGATAAGCCATGTTACCGAATGTACGATTGATCTGACAGCTGTAAAAAAGGGAATTTATTATATTCACGTACGAGAAACAGGTAAGCCTACGCGAACAGCGAAGCTGATCATTCAATAAAAGAATAACCGTTTATGAAACCGAGAATTATTATGATTTCATTCCTAAGCTTGTTGTGCAATATAGCAGCAGGTCAGGAAAAAACCTATTACGATGCATAGGGAAAGAGGGTTAAAAATATCAAACATGCAGTAAGCTATTCTACTTGTGAAAATGCAATATTGGGGAATGATACGATAATTACAGAAACTATGTATTATCTGTCGGGTCAGAAGAAATCGGTTAGCTCCTATATGAGAAAATTCTCAGAAAAAGGAAAACAAATAGCAGAAAAACCAACCGGAGAGAAATGCGAATGGTTCGAAAACGGGAATAAACGCCTGAAAGCATTCTATCAGGACGGACAAAAAGAGGGTGAGTTCTGCACCTTCTGGCTCAACGGCAAGAACAGGAGAAAAGACCGATATGAAATGGGTAAACTGATTGAAGGCAATTGTTTCGATTCGCTCGGAAACAAACTCCCTGACTACTTTCCCTACGAAACAATACCCCGGTTTCCCGGAGGCGACCGGAAGCTAATTGAATATCTGATTTCGGAAGTAAGATATCCTCCGAAAGCCTTTGAGAATAAAATTCAGGGAAGAGTTTTGGCTGAGTTTTACGTAGAACCTGACGGATCAGTCTCGGACATCAGAGTAATAAAAAGTGTTAATTACTATCTTGACCTCGAAGCCATCAGAGTTATAAAAAAATGCCAGACTGGTTACCAGGAACACAGGAAGGTCAAAAAGTGAGAGTGAAATTCACTCTTCCGATATCATTTGCTTTTTAAATAGAAAACAGATGTAAATATTTAGTGTGGTATTTATGCTAAGCGCTTATAGTGATGTATTCATCATGTGGAAGGAACTAATTTAATTCCATTTATCCTTTGGAATGGTTTTAAATGCATGTGATTTCGACCAGTTCAGTCAACATCATGCCTACTCCCGTCATGCACAACATCCCCATAACGTTAATCCCAAAACGGATCAACTTAAAAGTTATATCTTTGCAGCAAATTAACGTGAGTTCGATATAAAAATACATTTAACCTATTCAGATACAATTGTCTGTATTCCCGCAGGGAATCAATATCCATAAAAAAAGGTTATTAAATAAATTAATTGGTATAGGCGCTTAGACCGCCCACTATTTTTTGTAATTGCTACTTTTGTAGCATGAGTCAACGAAATCAATTTTTAGGTGTGAATTCAATTAAGTTTCACAAAGCATTTTCAACAGATGAAGATTGTTATCGCTATTTATCAGAGATAAAATGGGATAAAGAATATCAATGCAAAAAATGTGGTCATACAAAATTCTATAAGGGTGTTAGACCTTTTGCAAGACGATGTATGAAATGCAAATATGATGAAAGTCCGACTGCCGGAACGATGTTTGATAAATGTAAGTTTCCATTGCTTTTGGCTTTTCATATAGTATTTAAGATAAGCACAAAGAAGAAAGGAATGTCAACTTTGGAGTTATTTCAAGAATTTGAATTACGTCAAAAGACTTGCTGGGAGTTCAAATGGAAAATTCAACAAGCTATGGCAAGCAGTAAACTTCATCCTATCAGCGGAATAGTTCATGTTGATGAATTCTATATCGGCGGAGAGGAAGAAGGCAAACAAGGTCGAAGTAAAGGTGATAAGAAACTCGTCATAGTCGCCTTGGAAATAGTTCCTGGTGGAGTTGGACGTGCTTATGCACAATGTATCGACAATGCTTCATCTAATTCATTCAAACCTTTCTTTGAAACATATATTGGCAAAGAAGCTACAATCATAACAGACGAATGGAGAGGATATATTCCTTTGAAAAAGAATTATCCCAATCTCCAACAAATTAAATCTGAGAATGGAAAGAGCTTTCAAGACATACATATTCACATTATGAATCTCAAAGGTTGGCTCAGAGGAATTCATCACCATTGCAGCAAAGAGAGGCTTCAAGGATACCTTGACGAGTACCACTTTAGGTACAATAGACGCTCAAATATGGAGACAATCTTCGATTTACTCATAAGAAAGATGGTTTTAAAAGAACCTATACGTTTATAATCAACAAATTAAATAGGGCGGTCTAAACGCCTATACCAATTTAATTTATTTAATAAGCAATTTCTATTGATATCAATTCCCTACGGGAA
>JAFNAU010000215.1 GCA_017860335.1 Bacteroidota bacterium | reverse complement strand
CCGGCAAGGAACATATTGAATGGACCAAGATGGGTGTTTACTCCCAGTCCTACATTGCTGAAGCTACCGTTTAGTAACGAATAACTCAGGGAAGCATTAAACCAGTTTGAAGGGAAGAAATTGACCGAGGTGGTTAATTCTTCATAAAGTTTTTTGTTGATAAATGTGCTTTTCGACAAAAGTCCGAGACTTATCTTGTCCTTCACTACATAGTATTCCAATCCGGCCATCACTTTGGTTTGCAGGGATGTTTTGTACGGATTGAATGTTGTTTTATAGTTCAGACTGTCCGTAATAATGTCGGTGTAGTCATTGTAGCTGTTGGTTGTGTCGTCTATTTCGAAATGAACTCCTTCGAAATTGAAATTTCCCGAAACGGCGACATTTACCATATTTCTTTTCCAGTTGATATGTCCAAGGTCCAGTACGGCAGCCGAAACTGAAAGTCGGTCTGATACTTTATAGGAAGCCCCCAGGTCAACTGCAAATCCTCTTCCCGAAGGATTGATAACATCCACAAACTCTTTAGCCATGTCAATATATCTATCTATGCCGGATTCTGAGGTTGGCTCAGGAAAGTTGGAGGCAATGGAGTCTATCCTGCCGGCATTGCTCAGAATAAATTTGGTGAATGGTATTGCGCTGTTAATGTTGCCGTCAATGGTTGCATTCCATTTATTTCTGTCTGCATTAAGATTTAGTTTGTCGAAGCCGGCAGTTATATTTGTCTCGCCTTTCAGAAATTTTGCTTTTAAACCTACGCTCAACCTGTCATTGATTTCCCGGGAGTAACCCAACGCGTATTCGGTATAAGCCGTAGCTGACATATTCATTGAACTCATGTCATACCTGTTTACATTCAGGGTGTCAAGCGTACCGTATAACATCAGTTTGAACATATCTTTTGGTACGGTAGCATTCATGTTGAATTTCTGCGAAACGCCAAATGTAAAGTACGAACTACCCGAACGGAAACCTACGGAAAAAATGTCCATATTCACATTTGTATGAAAGTTCGTCTGAGATTTTAAAGCATTATAAAATAGGTCTTTATCGCCGTTTTCGTCCAGAAATGTGATGGTTTTCATTTCTCCGTTAATCAACTTTGGATAAATGATATCACTCATAGTTAACGAATTATTACCCAGACTCAATTCTAACGAAGGTATCAGGGGTAAATCTATGTAAAAGCCTGATGATGGCTGAAATGCCGGATTTAACTGATGTCTGTATGGATTGTTTTTCAGATAATACATGGTGCTTACCTGTGCCTGCAGTCCGCAAAATGCAGACATTATCAATGCAACTAATATGAGGTATTTTACTATCGATTTATTCATTTTTCTTACGGTGTTTAGTTCTTGATTGATATATCTCCGTTTACATACAGATCGGCTTTAAGATGTATGTAATCTGACGGACGTAATGAAATCCGTGTATTGTTGTCATTTCCTGCAACAGAAACTTTTAGTACAATAAATTTTATTTTTGGAAGAGCGGCAGCTTCTGATTGATCGAATTTTAACCAGGTAGTGCCGTTCGATTCTGAAATAGCGTAACCACTGGCATCCACGGTCGCATCTTTCAATTCCATTTGTTTTTCGCAAATTTCACTTACCGGTTTGCTGTTTTCATCCAGAAATACAGCGGCAAGAACTGACTTTACAGGAAGCTTATTTGAATAGTTCACCCTTAAAACAATATCATTTAGCTTTACTTTTTTGTTTATTCCAGAAATGTCCATGTTAAGTGTGTCCCTGACAAATAACAGACTCCCTTTGTCGAAAGTGAACGGAAGTTGCATGTCCATGATTACATCCATACATCTGTCAGTTAATATAAAATTGTTTTCGCCCGGTTCAGCAACAGTACTGGCCGCAATACAGTAAGTGAATTTCTTTGGCTTTATCAGAAAAAAGTTGTTTATGTTGCCCATAGAGCGGCAAAAAGTTGTATATGAAATACTGGGTTCGTAAAGCTTTTGTGATCTGTCCAGTGTCAATGTATATCCGGGAGAACCGTTAAAATCAGCACTGGCAGAATCTCCCTTTTCATCAAAGGCGGTTATATTATTAATATTTAATTTGGTCTTTATACCTAAATAATTCTTAATCATACATTTGATGGTCGGATTGTAGAAGTGCAGTGAACTACCGTTTGTGAAAATGTTGCTAAAGAAATCAACATTAAAGTCTTTTTTAATCTCACCCGCATTTACATCCGGGAAATAGCCGTAAATAACCTTCGCTTTTATAGTTTCAAATAAAAAATCGAAATGCAGGGGAGAGAGCGTAAATGAACCTGATGAAGGTACATCCACGATGTATCGGATAGTGAAGTATGGATTAGAAGCATCGTTTTTGAATTTCAGCATCGAATTGTCGCTGATATCAAGATAATGTGTGTTGTCGCCGGGCTTGATGGTGATTTTTGCCTGTGCAGGGTTTGTGAGTACGATTCCCTCGGGCAAAACAACCTGAAGATTGATGGAATTCGACAATCCAGAACGAACAAAGAGTTTAAGTCTGGTTTCAGAAATGCGCACGCTATCCACGCGTGTCTGTGCCCCTGATGTGCTTACGGTGAATTGATGGTTAACATCAAAATCGTAATACCCTCCCAGCGAGGGAACGGTCAGATCCTGAACAACTGAGACGGACTTAACCTCAACCTGATTATCAGGTACAAAACTCATGGTGTCTCTGAAGTTCAGGTAAATACTGTCGCCCGAAAGAATAAGATTTTCAAAGTTGATTTTTTCTAACAGGTCTCCAATCGTTGTTTCAACTTCACCAATGGGGACTGAAACCGACTCGTCTTGAAGTACTACGTTGTTGGAAATATTACTGAGGTCGAAATCCGAATTTATACAAGAGTATGAAAGAATTGTAAAACATGGAATAAAGAACAATCGGGCAATTTTTTTATTCATAATGAATTTGTGTGATTTTAGTTGTATTGATCTGGTTGTTGTTGCAAATAGAAATAATAAAACTTGTTTTTAAAAAGTTTGTTATATTAATCGGGAATTTGTTTTAGTCTAAAATATTCAATGTTAAAATTAACATTAATCGTAATAAAAAAGCGCAAAGTTATTAAAATTAATAGTTAAGTCCAATCAAATAAATCATTCGGAAAAGTTAAAGTCGAAATATTTAACATAACCCCTTTTATCAACAATTACCGGAAAAAAATCTTTACCTTTGCAACACAAAAAACTATTTATGGCAAAAAATAAAAAACAGCTTCCACTCCTGGAAAATGTGACAATAACTGACATTGCTGCTGAAGGAAAAGCTATTGCTAAAGTGAATGATATTGTGGTGTTTGTGCCGTTTGCAGTACCTGGTGATGTTGCTGATTTGCAGGTTACACGTAAGAAAAGCAGTTTTATGGAGGCACGCGTGGTTGATATTGTAAAGCCTTCTGAGATCAGACAGAAACCTTTTTGCGAGCATTTTGGAATTTGCGGAGGATGTAAATGGCAGATATTACCATATGCTGAACAGCTAAAATACAAACAGAACGAAGTTGAAAATAATCTACGAAGGATCGGAAAGATTCAGCTGCCTGAAATTTCTCCAATTCTGGGTTCCGCTAAAACAACCTTCTATCGTAATAAACTTGAATTCACCTTTTCCAACCGGCGCTGGAGAACTTTTGAGGAAATGATTCCGGGCATGTTTGATAAGGTGCTCGATATTAATAAGTGCTGGTTGCAGGATGATATTCAAAACCGCATCAGGAATGAAATTCGCTCCTATGCTTTGGAGCATGCGTTGACATTCTTCGACTTACGCGTACAGGAAGGTTTCCTGCGTACCATGATGGTTCGTACTACCTCCACCGGCGAACTGATGCTGATTGTTGTCTTTTTTCACGAAGATAAAATCGAAAGGGAAAAACTGCTGCAACATATAGCCGAAAAGTTTCCTGAAATCACTTCCCTGCTCTATGTGATCAATTCCAAAGCCAATG
>JAFNAU010000002.1 GCA_017860335.1 Bacteroidota bacterium | reverse complement strand
GAATGTAAAAAACAATCATTCTACTACAAATATGTGACTTCTACGAAGTCAAAAAACAAAATAAATGCCATTTGTTAAAAAGTCAAGATGACTTCATTGCAAAGAATTGTCCAATAAAAATAAACTTAATATAAAAACGGCTTCGAAATACATCGAAGCCGTTTTTCCAATTAATCAATTAACCAATCATTAAATCAAAAAGACTAACAATTCTTAGTTGTTTTTGATCTTTTATTTTTTCAACTGTTTACCTGCTTTTTTACTGTCCACTTTCAGAAAGTCAATTACGTCTTTTGGCAACCTCATTTTCTTTCAAGTTATCGTTAGTATTGTTCGGTTCCGCAGGGTAATTTTTCTTACATTGGTTGGGTACCCCTCTGACGCATTCCCTGTGGTCTGTTGTTCATTCTCTGTTCCATACGCTGTCTTCTTTGTTCGCGGGCAGCCTTGTACTGATCCATCTTTTCTTTACCAATAATACCTTCGAGTTCGGCATCCTGTTCGTTCATTTCTTTTTCACGTATAGCTCTGAATTCTTCACGTTCTTTGTTTTGCATTTGTCGCATTTTTTTACGCTGTTTACCGAATTCTTCACGTTGCTGAACTCTTTTTGCATCCTGTTTTTCGTAGAGTGCCTGCACCTTTTGTGTTTGTTCTGCTGTCAGGCTTAATTGTTTTGACAAATTCTCGGCACGCTGTTGAGCCGACATTTGCATACCGCGCGGCTGACCTTGTCTGTTGCCCTGCATTTTGTTTTCATTATTATCCTGAGCAGATAATGTCAGACTTATGGTCAGCATGGCGGCCATGAGATAAATTCCTAAGTTTTTCATATACATTTTTTTTAATGTGAATAATTAATCATTTACTCCTTTGACAAAAAGCAAAACGATTCGTTTAATCAACCATGTATATTTTTGCAGATTTAACAATTAAGGAACTATGACAGACTGAATAAATTTTCGTGATTCAAAATATGCATCGGTCATTACAAGTTCAACCACCCCACCGAGTTGTGCAGCCATCATACCCGAATTCATCAGCGAAACATAGGTATAACCGTCTGACTTATTATAAACAGAAATCCGGCAAGGCATCATTGACGAATAAATACGTTCATCGTCCTTTTCAAGTAATTTTACCGAATAAGCAGGCTTGCATAATTCCAGCACTTTCACCGGCAGTACGTCAAACTTATTTTTTCGCATGGTTTCCTGCAAATCATGCACATGGGAGACTTTCCAATTTGCGGACAAAATAGTTTCAGTCAGTTTTTCCACTGTTTGGTCAAAGTTGTAGTTACTCTGAACCTCAATAAATAATTTTTCCATTCGATTATGTTTTAATGATAGTGAATAAAAAAATCCGGTTGGTAATCATTTTCACAAACAATCATGCAACCGGATTTCAACCATATTATCAAACTTTATTTCTTTTTCAATAGCACATTATCAATTGCTTCTTTCAGATTGGTTTTAGGAAGTGCTCCCTGAGCCATTTGAGGCGCTTCATTCATCGGAACGAACAGAAGTGAAGGAATACTGCGGATACCGAAAGCAGCTGCAAGTTCCTGTTCCTCTTCGGTATTAATCTTATAAATATAAATCTGACCTTCGTACTCAGTTGCAAGTTCTTCCAGGATCGGAGCCACTACTTTGCATGGTCCGCACCAGTCGGCATAAAAGTCTATCAGACAGGGCTTATCGCCCAGGTATTTCCATTCTTTCGAATTGGTTTCGTAGTTTACTACTTTTTTAAGAAATTCTTCTTTTGTTAAATGAATTGTTCCCATTTTTTTAGTTTCAGTTTTATTATTTTCTACTTTTTTTGTTTCAGTTTGAACTGTTGCTGTACCTTTTTTCTCCTTTTCTTTACTTGTTCCGGCACAGGAAACTATGGCTAAAGACACCAGTAAAGTGGTTGCTAATGCTAGTTTTTTCATCTGTTTATTTTTTATTTTTTAGGCGTTAATTTCGCAATTATTTTCGTTGTTGTTTTCTTCAAAAAAACCGAGTTCGTTCAGGGTTTTTTCAATCATTTCGCGGCTTACTTCTTCGGTGTGGGTCACCACCACTTCACCTTTGTAGCGGTCTATTTCTGCACCAAAAACTCCCTGCAAATTTCCAATTTTCTTCAACACCTGATTATTACAGGTCAGACATCCGTCACCGTTGACATGAAATGTGCTGTACATTGTTTTTACTTGTTTGGTTTATATTCTTCAATGTCGTAATTTACCTGCTTGTCGTCTTTCCGCACTGATGTTGCACAGTTGCCGGTGGCACATCCGCACCCGATATTAAACAATGCCTGCACCGAAAAAAACAACGATCCGAACAGAAAGATGCTTCCGCTGCCAAAAATATAGGCTAATCCCATTGCAAGAGCTAAACCAAGTTTGAACCAACGGGCAAAATCCCAGGTTTTGAAGTATTCTTTCATTTGTTTCATTTTTCTTTTTTCTTAAACAGGTCGAACAACAAGAAACCCATGAGCGCTCCATACAATACACTGATGTATGGATTGGAAGTAATAGGACAAGTACCTGACGCACATCCGATAAAATAATAGTATAAATATCCTCCGGCAGCTCCCGCCAGTATTCCGATTAGCCCGATCAGGTGTTTTTTTAGAAATTGAACCATCTGTTATAATTTATAATATCCGTATTACATTCATCAGTTACAATTGCACGAATTAATGCAATTCAGAATTTGAATTATCTGCTTGTTTTTGAGCGAATAATAGCAGTTTTTACCTTCACGCCTGCAATTCAAGACTCCCTTGGCACGCATATCGGTGAGGTGATGCGAGAGCAACGACTGTTCGCAACTCAATGCCTCCTGCAACTGAGATACGCTCAGTTCGTCTTTATCGGACAAAGCTGCAATTACCTGCAAACGTGTACAATTCGATATGGCTCTTAACATATAAGCAGCCTCTTCCATTTTTACTGAATTTTCCTGTGTCATATTCGAATAATTTTCTGCAAATATATGAACATATATTCATGTTTTCAAAATTATTTTAGTTTTTTTAATAGTTTCTTTTCCAATTTGCCGTTATATGCATAAAAGCGGCTAATTTTCAGACTAAATAAAAAGATAATTTTAAGAAATAATGTATCTTTGTGTGCTAAATAAAACGCGATGAGGGAATCAAAAACCATTATAACTTCCGATTTTACTGCTGAACTCACTCAACTCCTGAACAAGTGGCAAGATAATAAAATTTTCATACTAACAGATGATCATGCCGAAAAGTTCTGCTTACCCACAGTACTTGAATGTGCAAATGCAAGAAACAGCCAGATAATCACGATAGAACACGGCGACTCCCATAAAACAATTGAATCTGCTATTAAAATATGGTCTTTTCTGAGTGAGCACGGCGCTAACCGCAAATCGCTGATGATAAATCTGGGAGGAGGTATGATTACCGATATTGGTGGTTTTACCGCATCAACATTTAAACGCGGGATGAGTTATATAAACATCCCTACTACCCTGCTTGGTGCCGTTGATGCCGCAACTGGAGGTAAAACAGGGATTAACTTTCTGGGACTGAAAAATGAAATCGGGGTATTTTCTCCGGCTGATACCGTGCTGGTTAACGTTGATTTCTTCCGTACGCTCGATGCCCGGAATTTTCGTTCCGGCTACGCCGAAATGGTAAAACACGCGTTGATTGATTCGCCGGTAGCCTGGAACAAGGTGCTGAGTTTCGATTTTGAAAACGTTGACTTTGACAATCTGAAAAAGCTGCTGGCAGATAATATTGCCATAAAACAACGTATTGTTGAAGAAGATCCCACCGAACAGGGAATTCGCAAAGCACTGAATTTGGGACACACCTTCGGACATGCATTCGAAACACTCTCGCACAAAACGGAGAAACCGCTGCTGCACGGCTATGCGGTGGCCTACGGACTGGTGTGCGAACTGTATTTGTCATATATGAAACTTGGCTTTCCCAAAGATGATTTATTGAAATACAGATATTTCGTACTGGAAAACTATGGCAGTTTCAGCTGCGATTGTACCGATTATGATGCAGTGCTTGAATTAATGATGCACGACAAAAAAAATGACAACAATGAAATAAATTTCACGTTGCTCTCCGGAGCAGGTGAAATTCGCATCAATCAGACAGCCACCAGGGAAGAAATATTTGAATGTCTGGATATTTTGTTTAACTGATAACTGAAACCATATTACAAGTAAACCTTGAAGATGAAGACTTTAATAATCGGTGCAAGCAACAACCCAGAACGGTATTCATACAAAGCTGCCGAACGATTACTTGCTCACGAACATGAAATTGAATTACTTGGCCGGAGATCTGATGAGATATTCGGGAAAAAAATACAGACAGAAAAAAAGGACTTTGAATCCATTGATACGGTAACGCTATATGTTGGGGCACAGCATCAATCGGAGTACTACAATTATATCGTTTCTCTGAAACCGCGGCGTGTGATTTTCAATCCCGGAACTGAAAATCCGGAATTTGTTCAGTTGCTCGAAGCAAATGGTATTCAATGCGAAATAGCTTGTACTCTAGTATTGCTTGGCACGAACCAATTCTGATGAAAACAATTATTCACCATTATTCTTTTAGAAAAATATAGAAAATGAAAATAGCATTAATAGGATACGGGAAAATGGGCAAAATCATAGAACGGATTGCTCTCGAACGCGGACACGAAATAGTTTCAATCATTGACGTTGACAACCGGCAGGATTTTAAATCGGAAGCATTCAAAAGCGCTGATGTAGCCATCGAATTTACCATTCCGAAAGTTGCCCTTGACAATTATCAACAGGCATTTGAGGCTGGTGTAGCAGTAGTATCAGGCACAACCGGCTGGGCTGATCAACAGGAAAAAGTGAAAGCTGACGTTCTTAAAAACGGATATACACTCTTTTGGTCGTCCAACTTTAGTCTCGGTGTAAATATATTCATGGCAGTAAACAAGTACCTGGCTAAAATCATGAACCAGTTTCCGGAATATAACGTAGAAATGACAGAAGTACATCATACACAGAAACTTGATGCTCCATCGGGCACTGCGATTACACTGGCCGAAGGAATTCTTGACAATATTGACCGTAAATCAGGCTGGGTAAAAGAGATACAACAAAATGACAATGAACTTGCCATCAAATCTATTCGTGAAGGACAGGTTCCGGGCATTCACACCATCCGTTATGAATCCGTTGCCGACATCATAGAAATTACACACGATGCAAAAAGCCGGGAAGGTTTTGCGCTCGGTGCCGTACTGGCTGCCGAATTTACCTGTGGCAAAAAAGGGTTTTTAGGCATGAATGATATGCTTAAATTCTGAAATCAATAATTCAAATAGCATTATTTAATAAAAATCATATTTATAATTCAGTATGAACTCAGAAAAACAAACATTTGCATCCCGGTTGAAAAAACCTGCAAAACAGTGGGTTAAATGCACCATCTGGAGCCTTATTTACATACTCTTTATTGCCTGGGTAGGCAATTTCTGGTGGCTGTTGCTATGGCCCTTTATTTTCGATGTTTATATTACTAAAATTATTCCATGGACATGGTGGAAAAAATCAAAGAATAAAACGGTGCTCTCTGTTATGAGCTGGGTGGATGCTATTGTATTCGCATTGGTAGCCGTGTACTTTATTCACACCTATTTGTTTCAGAACTATCAGATACCCACCTCTTCGCTCGAGAAATCGCTGCTGGTTGGTGATTTTCTGGCAGTAAGCAAAGCCAGCTTCGGACCGCGCGTACCGATGACGCCCCTTTCGTTTCCGCTGGTGCAGCATACCTTCCCCATTCTCAATTCAAAATCGTTTATCGAAAAGCCGCAATGGGAATACAAACGACTGAAAGGTACCGACAAACTGGAACGAAACGATATTGTCGTGTTCAATTTCCCTACCGGCGATACCGTTTGTGTAAAACAACAAAATCCGGATTATTACACCCTGTGTTTCCTGTATGGCAGGGATGTTGTACGTTCGCGTACCGATATTTTCGGCGAGATTGTTTACCGCCCTGTTGACCGCCGTGAAAACTATGTAAAACGATGTGTAGGTATTGCCGGTGACTGGCTGGAAGTAAAAAACAATCAGATAATCGTCAATGGCAAGCCACAGGAACATTTTCCGGGAATTCAATACAATTACTTCGTGCAAACCGACGGAACGCGTCTGACCGACGAAGTACTTGACGGATTGAATATCAGCAAGGAAGATCGTATTTTATTGGATAATTCGCAGGCAGGAGGTTTAATAAGCACACTCGGTTTAAATCCAAATTTACCCGTTTACAATTTTCCGTTGACTGAAGAGTCTTACAAAAAAATGCAAAGTACCCGGGGAGTTGTAAAACTGGTTATTGAACCTTCCGGAGTTCTGATGGAAGATCATACTTTTCCGCTTGGCAATACCTATAACTGGTCGCGCGACAACTATGGTCCGATTTACATTCCAAAAGCGGGAGCTGTGCTGAAACTCACCATAGCCAATCTGCCTATTTATGAACGCATCATTCGCGTGTATGAAAAAAACAAGCTGGAATTAAAGAATGGTCAGATCTTTATCAATGACCAACCTGCTACCAGTTACAAGTTTAAGATGAATTACTACTGGATGATGGGTGACAACCGTCACAAATCGGCCGATTCTCGCTACTGGGGATTTGTTCCGGAGGATCATATTGTGGGACGACCGATGTTTGTGTGGCTTTCACTCAACAAGGATAAATCACTCTTTGGAGGAAAAATTCGCTGGGACAGATTTTTTAAGGATGCAAGCAGATAATAATTTCGCGGTATCTAACGACAACCTTCCGGATTTTCGGGAAACGGGAAAAAGGACGGTATTGTTGTCGACAGCTTATCTCCCGCCCGTTTCATTTTTTACAGCCATGTGTCGGGCAGATGATGTATTGCTGGAGGGATGCGAAAATTACCTGAAGCAAACTTACCGGAATCGATGCAGAATAGCCACTGCCAACGGAGTTGAAATCCTAAGCATTCCTGTAGAAAGCGAAAGCGGAACAAAAAGCAACATTCGTGATGTAAGAATATCATCGCATGGTAACTGGCAACAGATACACTGGCGTGCAATAACGTCGGCTTATATGAACAGTCCGTTTTTTGAGTATTACCAGGATGATTTTCGTATATTTTTTGAAAATAAATATACTTTTCTTTGGGATTACAATCTTGAATTGTTAACTTTGATAATCAATTTGCTGGATATTTCACCCAAAATCAAACTGACTGAAAAATTTGAAGTGAAGTACTCAACAGCGGTTGATATGCGGGACACAATTCATCCGAAAAAAACGCCGGTTTTTATCACAAAGCCCTATTATCAGGTCTTTGAGAATAAATTTGGTTTCCGGCAGGATTTAAGTATTATTGATTTGTTGTTCAATATGGGGAATGAAAGTATAGTTATTATCTCACAACTGGCCCCTAATCCCCTGAAGGGGGAATATGTGATGAAAAATCAGTGGTCTTAGAAATTTCGATATATAAAATAAATAATTCTTTACAAAATAAATAAAATCATAAACGCTCTCTTTTCCTCCTTCAGGGGATTAGGGGGCAGATAATTAAATTTTATGGAAAATATAAACTGGAGTAATTTGAGTTTCGGTTATATGAAAACCGACTACAACGTACGCTGTACTTTCAAAGACGGAGCCTGGGGCGAAATCAGAACCTGCACAGATGAAAACATCACTATGCACATGGCAGCAACCTGCCTGCATTATGGTCAGGAAGCATTTGAAGGGCTTAAAGCATTCAAAGGAAAAGATGGCAGAATACGCATATTTCGCCTGGATGAAAATGCCAAACGTCTGCAATCATCGTGTGAAGGTATCATGATGGAGAAACTGCCGCTTGAGATGTTTGAAGAAGCTGTTTTAAAAGTGGTTAAACTGAATGAACGGTTTGTTCCGCCTTACGAATCGGGAGCATCTCTTTATATTCGTCCTTTGCTCATCGGCACCAGCGCTCAGGTAGGTGTGAAACCTGCAAAAGAATACGAATTTATCATTTTTGTAACTCCTGTAGGCCCTTATTTCAAGGGAGGTTTTGCTACCACACCCTACGTAATTATGCGCGAATATGATCGCGCTGCGCCGCTTGGCACCGGAATTTACAAAGTAGGCGGTAATTATGCTGCCAGCATGGTAGCCGGCATGAAAGCACACGATATGGGCTATTCGGCGGTATTCTATCTCGATGCTAAAGAAAAGAAATATATTGATGAATGCGGTGCTGCCAATTTCTTCGGTATAAAAAACAATACCTACATCACTCCGAAATCTACTTCCATCCTGCCCTCCATTACCAACAAAAGTCTGATGGTTCTGGCTGAAGAAATGGGTATGAAAGTAGAACGCCGTGCAATTCCAGAAGAAGAACTGGCTACCTTCGAAGAAGCCGGAGCATGCGGCACAGCAGCTGTTATCAGCCCTATTGAACGCATTGACGACCTGCTGGAAAACAAGTCGTACATTATTTCGAAGGATGGCAAACCCGGCAAATGGAGCGAAAAACTATACAATAAACTTCGCGCAATCCAATACGGTGATGAACCTGATACACATGGCTGGATTACCTTTGTGGACTAAATTTACAGCTTAACCTGAGCTAATTTCATATGAAGAAGTGACAAATACCATCAGAAAACGAAGTCAACTCATAAAAAAACATACATATTTGTCCGCAATATTGCTGACAAAAACAAAAAATTAATAATGAAGAAAATTTCCGTATTACTGCTTTCACTCACTTTATTTCTGAGTGTAAAAGCCGACGAAGGTATGTGGATGTTACCTTTAATAGAAAAACTTAACATTCAGAAAATGCATGGACTCGGACTGACCATGACTGCTGAGGAAATATACAGTGATAAAAATGTAAGTCTGAAAGATGCAGTAGTAATCTTTGGAGGCGGTTGTACCGGCGTGATGGTTTCGCCCGAAGGTCTGGTTTTCACCAATCACCACTGCGGTTACGATGCCATACAGAAACACAGCTCGGTAGAACACAACTACCTGAAAGATGGTTTTACCGCAAAAGAACTGAAGGATGAAATTCCATCGCCGGGTCTTGCCGTAACTTTTCTGGTAAAAGTAGAAGACGTAACCGACCGCGTATTGCCTCAGATTGACAATCTGAATGGTAAAAAACGTAACGAGGTACAGGATTCTATCTGCAAAGCCATCAGCAATGAAGCCACACAGGGAACCCATTACACGGCTCAGATAAAACCATTCTATTCAGGTAACGAATTCTATTTATTCGTTTACGAGAAATTTACTGATGTTCGTTTTGCTTATGCACCTCCGTCGTCTATCGGAAAATTTGGCGGTGAAACAGACAACTGGATGTATCCGCGTCACACCGGTGACTTTTCGGTATTCCGGGTTTATTGTGCACCCGACGGAAAACCGGCTGATTATTCAAAAGACAATGTGCCTTACAGCCCGAAACGATTTGTGGCCATATCCAACCAGGGTTATCAACCCGGCGACTACACCATGATTTTGGGCAATCCGGGTTCAACAGAACGCTACCTGAGTTCGTGGGGCATCAACGAACGTGTAAATAATGGCAACAAAGCCCGTATCGAAATCAGGGGAGCAAAACAGGATGTGTGGAAAAAATATATGCTTGCCAACGAAGCTATCAACATTGCTTATGCCGGCAAATATGCACGCAGTTCCAATTACTGGAAAAACAGCATTGGCATGAACAGCGCCATAGAAAAACTGAAAGTTGTGGCTCAGAAACAAAAACAGGAAAAGGAATTCGCTGACTGGGTAAAAGCAGATCCGCAACGGGTGAATAAATATGGTAAAGTACTGAAAGACCTCGAAGACGGTTATAATACCATTTTCCCCTACAGTCATGCTTTAAGTTACCTGAGTGAATCGTTGCTTTCGGGCGTAGAACTTCCACGCATGGCCAGCATGGTAAAACGGGGAATTAAAAACAACGACTCTCCAGATAAAATACTGAAAAAAGCCGAAGAATTCTACAAAGATTACTATCCTGAAGTAGATCAGGCAACATTTGCCGTATTGCTCGATGCTTATAAAAAATCGGTTACTCCCGATGCTTTACCGGAAATATACAACACCATTGATAAAAAATTCAGAGGTGATTATGCCAAATATGCAGCTTATCTTTTTGAAAAGTCAGTATTTGTATCTCCTTCGAAACTAAGCGCTGCTCTCAACAAAAAGAACTACAATTTCGACAAAGACCCTGCCGTGATCTTCTTCAATGACGTATTGAAGACAATGAATTCTCTGAACAGCAAAGACTATATAAACGCAGTTGAGAAGATAGACGATGCTGAACGTTTATATGAAGCCGGTCTTAAAGAAATCGCGGCTGAAAATAACACTGCTCGTTATCCGAATGCTAACTTCACCATGCGATTGACATACGGACAGGTAGGCCGTTACAATCCGGCTGATGCTGCAACGTATGATTATTACACTACAACCCGGGGAATTCTGGAAAAAGAGAATCCGAATAATCCGGAATTTGTTGTACCCGAAAAACTGAAAAGTGCAATTCTGGCAAAAAACTTTGGTCAGTATGTAGATGCTAAAACCGGTGAGATGCATGTAGCGTTTATCAGCAACAACGACATCACCGGAGGCAACTCGGGAAGTCCTGTGTTCAATGCCAAAGGAGAACTGATCGGACTGGCATTTGACGGCAACTGGGAAGCCCTGAGCGGCGATATTGTATTCGAGCCCAACATGCAACGCACCATCAGTGTTGATATCCGTTATGTACTTTTCATAATGGAAAAAGTAGGTGGTGCCGACCGGTTGATCAAAGAACTGACGATAAAATAATATAAAAAAGAGAATCCTATAAAAAAGCAGTTGGCAGCTACGTGTCAACTGCTTCATTATATTTATGAGCGACAACCTGAAAGAAAAAACCATCAGTGCACTGAAATGGTCAACGGCCGACCGGTTTGGACAGCAAGCCATACAGTTTCTAGTAGGTCTGATACTGGCAAACAATATTGTCCCTGACGATTTCGGACTTTTCGGCATGCTTGCAATTTTCAACGGATTGTCGTTTGTTTTGGTTGAAAGTGGTTTCGGTCAGGCCTTGGTGCGCAAAAAATCGAAAGATCAGCAGGAATTCAGCACCATTTTTTTCTTCAATGTTTTTATCGGCATCTTACTCTATGTCATTTTGTATTTCAGCGCTCCATCCATTGCCGCGTTCTTTCATCAGCCAGAACTTGTCAATCTCTCAAGATTTACATTTATTGTAATCATTCTTAATGCATTTTATCTTGTACAAATTAATATTCTGGGGATAAAACTCGATTACAAGAACATTACCAAAGTCAATTTCATATCCACCATTATCAGTGGCACTGTTGGTGCAACAATGGCTATCATGGGTTTTGGTGTATGGGCATTAGCCGTGCAGCTTGTTTGTTATCATTTCGTCCGGATGATTTGTTTTTTCTACTTTGTCAGGTGGAAACCGTTGTCATTTTTTTCATTTAATTACATTCGCGAGCACTGGCATTTCAGCATCGGATTGCTGGGTACCGGGATATTGAATGTCATTTTCAACAATATTTTCACCCTGATATACGGAAAGTTTTTTCCGAAAGAAATCGGATATTACGTTCAGGCTAACAAGCAAAGTGAAACCGTAAATTATGCTTTTGTGTCGGTACTGACAGGAACGACCTACAATGTGTTTTCACAAATTCATGAGCAAACCGAAAGGCTTAAACACCTTCTGAGAGAATTCTCACATAAGACGGCTATCATCGTGATACCTGCCGGATTTTTTCTCATCGCCAGCGCCAAGAATCTCATCGTATCGCTGATTGGTGAAATATGGTTGCCGGCTGTACCATATTTTCAACTCATTTGTGCCGCCAATCTGGTCTCATGCCTTTATCAACTGAACATCAACACTTTGAATGCCCGTGGTAAATCAAAAATCACCTTCCGGACTGAAATCATCAAAAAAGGATTGATTTTACTTTCGGTGGTGGCATTGTTCAGCCTGGGAAGTAAAATAATGATAGCCGGTTATGTCCTGGCCTGCTGGATTGGCTATTTCATTACCATGGTGGAAGTAAAACGTGAAATTAATCATTACTGGAAAAATCAGCTGAAAGATATTCTGCCTGCAGCAGGTATCGGGCTATTGATTGCGCTGATAATTAAGGCAATATCATTTCTGCCCTTAACAGATATTGTCCTGCTAATCATTGAAATGGCAGCCGCTGGAATTATATATATAATCTCCATCCGGTTGTTTTACAAGAATATTTACACAACTATCAGCTCGCTGGCAACAAAAACGATAAAAACACTCCTTCGTAAATAAATCCGGCAGTCAGAAAAATTATTTATTCTTTCTTTCACCTAAGCCGTCAAGTATTCCGACCAGTTTATTTTCTCTTCCGGCAAACGAAAACAGTTCGGTTACCCGCTGTCGGGCGAGCAATCCGCTGTCTTTCTTCAATGCCAGACGAATGGCAGTTTCCAGTTCCTCCACCTTCCGGCGTTTGATTACAACACCCGTATCGCCTATCGCGTCGGGGATGCCGTTGATATTTGACCCTACAGGAATACATTCGAGTAACATGGCTTCGCTGAGTGTATTTGGCATACCTTCGGTAATAGAAGCCTGCACAAAAATTTTTGCCCTGTTGTAACTTTCGTTGAGTATCTCCTGCGGACAATAGGAAGGAATAATCCGCAAATTCGTTATTCCGGAAGTGTGATAATTTTCCTCCGTCCATTCCAGATAAGCAGGATTGAGACCGATAAGGATAAACTGCAAATCGGGATTCCGCCCGGCAGCCTGAATGAAAAGATCAAAACCTTTGTTGTAAAAATCACCAGTATGGCTCATGGTTCCAACTGTCAGCACAAGATTATTTTCTTTCGGTATAGAATAATCACGAACGAATTTCTGAGGATTAATACCGTTGTAAACTATCTCCACGGGAGTGTTTAATCCCTTTACATAGTGTCTGATACCATCGATATGCGGATTTTCAGGATTATAATAATAATTTTCGTGATAAATGAGCGACTGGTGATTGGCTACAATCAGGCTGACATTGCTGAGTGCATATTTTACAAAAGCACCGCGAAATTTGCTGCGGTACACTCCCTTGTTCAGTTCCGGATAGCATACAGCTTCCTGTCCGCCAATCAAAACCACCGTTTTGCGTCCGGTGAGTTTACCTGCAAGTGCCATCACAGCCGAATGGTAATCGGCAAACCAGGCAACAAAGATAGTATCCTTTCTCATACCGCTGGCCAGCAGTCCGAAAAAAAGTTTGATATTATTGATGCCGTACCGGATCTTACCTGCCGACTGAGAGAGCAATACAGGTATAACCTCGTAATACTTTTCAAATATCAATTGATCGTTGCGGATGAAGGATGTATCGTTGGGTTTGATGTAAACAATCCGGAGTTTTTTTTTAGTGGTCATACTGACGAAATTTGCTGTTTCAGCCAACAAAGATAAACAATCTTCACAGAATTGAGTATCGGAAAATAAAAATCAGGTTTTTTATTTAACTTTGTGACTCGAAAATAAATTAAACCCGTATATGAAAATTCTCGTCACCGGCTATTCAGGTTTTATCGGAAGTTATCTGATCAGAAGATTGCAGGACTTGCAAGCCGACCTCATACTTTGCGACCTCCAAAACGGCATAAATATTTGCAACTGGGACGAGGTAAAGGATATGAAAGATTTCGACATCCTTATTCACCTGGCTAATCTTTCGTTCGTACCGGCATCGTTCCGTGATCCGAAGAAATTTTACGAAGTCAACTACCTCGGCACGCTCAATATGCTGGAACTTTGCCGCTTAAACAAAGCCCGTATGATCTATTTCAGTTCGTACATGTACGGCAATCCTCAGTATCAGCCCATAGATGAACGACACCGGATTGAAGCATACAATCCGTATTCTCAGACCAAAGTGATCTGCGAAAGCCTGTGCGAAGGCTACAACCGCGATTTTCAAGTTCCCGTTACTATTTTCAGGCCGTTCAACATCTACGGCAAAGGTCAGAATCCGGACTTTCTGATACCAACCATCATCAGTCAGGTTAAAACGGGTAAAATTGTAATAAAAGACGACAGACCAAAAAGAGATTATATTCACGTTACCGACATCGTTGAAGCTGTAATTCTGGCATTGCAGACACCAAATTTACAACCAACGCTGCAAACATACAATCTGGGAACCGGCGAAAGCTATTCGGTCAAAGAAATTATTGATATTATCAGGACACTTTCCAGACATGAGGTTGACTATGAATGTACCCGCGAAATCCGTCCGAATGAAGTGCTGGACACGATTGCCGATATCACAAAAATAAAAAAAGAACTACACTGGACACCAAAAATTTCTCTTATTGAGGGAATAAAGTCCATGATGGATTGAAAAATACAGACAAAAATGAAAAATATACTCGTAACCGGAGCCGGAGGTTTTATCGGCTCACATCTCACTGAGTTGCTCGTTGCAGAAGGCTATCAGGTAAAAGCATTTGTACATTACAACTCCTGGAATAAGTGGGGATGGCTGGACAGCAGTCCTGTGAGAAACAAAATACAGGTAGTAACCGGTGATATCCGCGATTACGATTCGGTATTTGCAGCCATGCAGGGCTGTGATACGGTTTTTCATCTGGCTGCACTTATCGGAATTCCGTATTCTTATGTTTCGCCGCAGGCTTACATCAAAACAAATATTGATGGAACTTATAACGTACTTCAGGCGGCCAGACTGCTGAACATTGAGAAACTGATGGTAACATCGACCAGCGAAACCTACGGTACAGCACAATATGTTCCGATTGATGAAAACCATCCGATGGTCGGTCAATCACCCTACTCGGCCACAAAAATCGGAGCCGACCAGCTTTCTGTAAGTTATTTCAAATCATTCGACCTTCCGGTGAAAATTGTTCGCCCGTTCAACACCTACGGACCCCGGCAATCAGCCAGAGCCATCATACCAACCGTTTCCACTCAGATACTCAATGGCAGCAGATCGCTGAAACTGGGCAATCTGACCCCTACCCGCGACCTTACCTTTGTCAAAGACACTGCAAAAGGCTTTCTGGAAATAGCTAAAGCCGACGGACTTTATGGTGAAATTACAAATATCGGGATGAGTGAAGAAATTACCATCGGGAATCTGGTAAAACTTATCGCGAATATCATTGGAACAGAGGTGGAGATTATTGCTGACGAACAGCGCATACGACCCGACAAAAGTGAAGTTGAACGGCTATTCTGCAACAATACCAAAATCAAAGCCAGCACAAACTGGACGCCCGATTACACACTCGAAACCGGGTTAGCGGAAACCATCGGCTGGATCAGAGAAAATATGTCGTACTTCAAATCTGATATTTACAATGTCTAAAAGAGCAGTCATACTAGCAGGCGGAAAAGGCACACGGTTAAAACCCTACACGGTAAGTCTGCCCAAACCGCTCGTACCGGTAGGCGAAATGCCTATTCTTGAAATCATAATCCGTCAGCTTGCCAAATCGGGGTTCGACCACATCACCATAACCGTGAACCATATGGCTGATATCATCCGTGCTTTTTGCGGTGACGGCAGCAAGTGGGGTGTTACCATCGATTACTCGCTCGAAGACAAGCCACTGAGCACCATGGGTCCTCTCAAACTTATCCATGATCTGCCCGAAAACTTTCTGGTAATGAACGGAGATGTACTGACCGATCTGGACTTCGGATCGTTTTACGATGAGCATGTACGTTCCGGGAATATTTTCACCGTTTCAGCCTTTACCCGCGACCAGAAAGTGGATTACGGCGTACTGGAAATAGGTGCAGACAACAAACTGTCAGATTTTATCGAGAAGCCTACCAACCGATATAATGTGAGTATGGGAGTGTATATGGCCAGTAATAAAATACTTGAATATATTCCCGAGAATCAGTTCTACGGATTTGATCACCTGATGCTTGATCTTATAAAAGACCAGCATCCGGCAACCGTGAAGATACACTCGGGTTACTGGCTGGACATCGGTCGACCCGATGATTACGAAAAAGCCTGCAAAGATTCTACTGAAAATAATTTTGTATTCTGAAGGCTGCTATTTTCGAATCAGGAAAGCGAATAACCTTTTCGTAACAGGCATTCTTTTCAGCAGCTGTTTTTTCTCGAAAAGCGGACTTATAGCCTGCTGTAAATCAGCATTATTCCTTATTTTTCCGATAAACGGGATTACATGAAAGATTCGCTTAAATCTGATTTCATTTCTGAAAGAAGTATAAAGGCGTTTGATAATACAAATCAAATACAAATCCTGATAATCACTTAACATCCCATTCTCTTGCATGAAGCGATGCACAAAATGAATGTGCGCCGTTACTTTTTCGGGCGAGAGGTAGTCGTAATTATTGAACGCATTCTTTTCATTGATAATGTGCCGGTAGAATACCTGCGGAACAAATTCCACTTTCCGTGCATAAAAGTGTGCCTGAATATTGAAGATAACGTCTTCCATGGATACTTTCCTGTTGTCGGTGAAGCGGATATTGTTTTGATTCAGTAATTCACGACTGAATATCTGGTTCCAAACCGGGTTCACGTTATTAAAAGAAACGGTGTCCGGCTGCGAGTGATTGCCACGTATCAGTGCTTCGAGATATTTTTGTTTAAATTCCTTTTCGGACAGCTGTTCCGGAAAGCAATAATTATCAATTTTCCCATTTACTTCGTTACAGTAGTTGCTTACCACAATGTCGGCATGACAGGTTTGAGCTTTTTCATATAAGACTTCAAACATTCGCGGGTGACAAATATCATCATCATCAGAGAAACCTATATAATCGCCTTCAGCAGCTTCAATTCCCGCATCGCGCGAATATCCGATATGCAAATTGGTTGTATTCCTTACAATACGGATACGATTATCATTGAGTGCATACTGTTCAGCCACCTTATCACTGCCATCGGTTGGTACATCGAGCACCAGAATAATTTCAATGTCAGTAAGGGTCTGCCCGATGAGCGAATCCAAACAGCGGGAGAAGAATTTACCTGCATTATGGACTGGAACAACGATACTTACTTTTGATTTCATTATTATTCAGGTTTTGCCACTGTAGCAAATTGCTTTTTACAAACAGTATTGAATAATCCGGCATAAAACAAGATTGTATAATTTGCCAGATATAAATAAGTTTTCTTAATGTTCTACACTTTTACTTATAAAGTATTACACATATTACATTTGATTGAGTTCCGCCAGTTTTATAAACTTCAGGATATAATCTTACAAACAAAAAATTCCTTATAGTACAATATAATTTCGACTTTTTCAACCACTTAGGCATTTCTATATTATTTCTATTAACGCTTTTCTTTTCAATAACACTGCCTGATTTATCAAAAACGAAATCTCCTTCACTATCTAAATTCACTATTTTATTAATATATGGATGTTTTTTGTAATAATGATCAAAATCAACAAAAGTCAATTTCATATTTAATTCATTTGCTATATACTCTATCGATTTTTCACTGAACCACCAACAATGTACTGGAGGTGCATCAGTGTACCAAGATATATTATCTGGAAAAAACGATTTATTAGGCGTTGTGAAAATCAATTTTCCATTTGGTTTTAACATTCTGTTAATTGATTTAATAAATTCTTTTGGATCATTTAAATGTTCAATTACTTCAGTCATTATTACGAGGTCATAACTCTCTAAATTCTGTTCTGCAAAATCAATTAAATCACCACACACATAATAATTTCCAAATTTTCGGTTTGCATCATTTACTGCTTCTTGTGATATATCTAATCCTTGAATATTGTAACCAGCTTTTTTTAATGAATATGTAAAATACCCTAAACCTGATCCTACTTCAACTATTCGTGCATTCTTGTCAACTTGCAAGATATTCTTTATGGCATGAATTGTACTCCAGTATGATGGCTCTAAATTTTCTAAAAAGCGTAATGGATCTTTTTTTGTTATGATTTGATCCTGATAAAGTTGATATCTGCTGTAACCTTGTACAGTTCGTGGATTTTTGTAAATTAGCTCATAAACCGTACTATTTTTTATTCTTGGTACAGAGAACGCAGTATTGCAAGAATCGCAGTAATAAATCCTAAAAATATCAGGTTCCTGATAACCCTTTTGTGTTTTTCTAAACATTGCTTTAGCTCCACACCAAAGACACGGAGTTGATTCAGTTGCATAATCAACATTACCAATAAAGTCGTTATTTTCTACTATGTTTTTTGACATTTTTAATATTCTTCGTATATGATAAATTATATTTCATTCCTCTGGTTCTGGTATTATTCTATTCCGGTCTTTATTTGTATTGAAGATTTGTCAGACATAACTGTTTTTTTCTGCCTTTAATACCAATAATTTTTTCTTCTGTGTTGCCAACGATTATTGAATACGCCAGCCATTATTTTCGAATGTGATGATGATGTTTTCCTTTTTCAGGTACGGTTCGAGTACCTTCCCCGATTCCAGGTTCAGATATCCAATGCTGTGATTTCTGGCTTCTATGGCATTTTTTTCCTGTTTGAATGTAAGTTCGACGAATGTTGCTTTCAGCATATCTTCAACTTTCTCACCATCCACCATACTTTCGGTTGACTTCAGCCAGTTACGGTTGCTGAGTTTAGGAAAATCTATCTTTATTTCATTCCATCCTTTGTCATAAAAATGGATATACGAACTGCAGACCGGTCCGCATACAGTATGAATGACAGCAATCAGTACTGAAGAATCGGATCGCTGTATTGTTTTCATTTCAAACCGCGTATTGGATGCTGTCTGAACACTGATATAGTTGTTCACTGTATCAAGTGTCAGCAGTTTCACCTGATAACCATAACTGTTTCGAATGCTGTCCCTGCGTTCGGATTTATAGTACTCGGTCAGTTCGAGGCGCATCTTGCTCTCAAGTCCCGGCATCAGGATGGCAGGCATATCTACAAAATACTTATCGATGGTCTGAGCCTGTCCCTGCACAGCAGGTATCAGGCATAAAAGTGCAAAAAATAATTTAATTAGTTTCATTATTGGTTGGTTCTGTCTTTGTTGTATCTGCCGGTGTTTTCGCAGGTTTTGTCAATACGTTGAAATAATGTCTCAACAATTCGTCCCAGGTATTGAATGTTTCCTTGTACATGACACCCACTCCCTGAATAAACGGAGCAGACCGGAGTGTATATCGATCGACTGTATGATTGTAAGCCTTGAGACGCAGTTTCCCGTTTTCGGTAAGGATATATTCCACATCCACATCGCCTATGATTTTATTTTTTGCCAGGTCGTCGTTACGGTAGCCCAGGTTGCCATTCACGAGAAGGCGGTTGTTGGGCTGATAAGATATTTCAGCTTCATATTCCTGAGCTGACTCAGAGCCCAGCCCGGTACTTCTGATATTGGCTCCCAATGAAAAGGTATTTGACATTTGTGAAAACAAGTTATTGATCTGGCCAATAGCCGTATTGGCAAACAGCGACAATGTATTGGTACCCAGCGACGAGGCAAAAGTAGCTGCTCCCTTAGCATAATCAGGGGTGTAGAATTTTTTGAACAGCAGCAGATACATCATCTGTCGGTTCATCATTTCCTCCGTATTTATCAGGTTGCGAACCTGCATTTTAAGCGTTTCGTCGCTGGTTGGAAGGTCTATATCAAATTTGATATCGGGAGTCATCAAATCACCTGTAAGTTTCAGCACGGAATTGACCGGAACGCTGGTTCGCGATGTGGAACTCAGGATGGCATCGTTCATCAGATCGCGCAACGAAACGGTCTGTGAATAGATGGCAGTAATATTCATCTGGGCACGAAGCATATCGCCTGTCCAGGATATGTTGCTTCCCTGATTGATTTTGAAATCCTTACGTAACAGATTTTGCAGTGTAAAGAGGTATTTCCCTTCGTCAATTGTGTAGGTTCCGTAGAGCTTGATATCCGAAAAGTCGTCGTACTCCATTCTCAGGCTGCCGGTTCCGGTTCCGGATAACATATCGCCCGCTTTTGGGTCTATAATCAGCTGAATTTCGGCATCAGGTGTTACATCCACCATCAGGTTCATCCGAAGCCTTGATGGTTTAGCTTCACTGACGATGGGTTCTTTTGTTACGGTCTTGGTTGTATCTTTCTGATTAACAAAGGTAATAAAGTTATTTTCATTGGCTATTGCAGCTCCACCCACCGAGATAAAGACTTTGGTTTTGGGTTGTGTGCTGGCATTCACATCAATATAGATATTTGCCATATTGCCGTAAATGTTAACGTTACCCGAAGCATATGCTTTCCCGTAGAAAAACTCATTGTCGCGCGGTTGTGTATTGAGTGCCAGCATGTTGTATGCATTTATTTTAAGATCATACTTCATATCGTTGAAGTTACCATCATGCGTGATAAGTCCGTTGAGGTATCCCCGGTTTTTTTCTTCATCGTACACTGTGATGTTTTTCAAGGCTATCGATTTACGGGTCAGATACACTGAATCCGAAAAAGAATATATCGTTTTCAGATAGTCAACAGAGAGTTTGGCATTTTCTGCAAATACACTCCCTTCAAACCCGATTGATTTTGTTTTTCCAAACATACGAACTTTTCCGGTTCCTAGTCCGGTAACCTCTTTCGAAAAAGAACTCAGCCAGGGTTTCAGAAAACCCAATTTCAGTCTGTGCGCATCGTAAATAAAATCAATCGAATCTTTTTCGGGAATATACACTCCACTTGCCAGCGCTACGGTATCTTTTCCTTCGATAAATGTTCCCGAAGCCTGCAATTCTTTATTTTGGCGATCCCAGGTAGAGTAGAGATAAGCATTACCTATCGGAGAGTCATTCAGGCGGGCATTTTTCACTTCAATATCTGATTCGAACACGGGTTGTTTCAGGACTGAATACACTTCAGCTTTTCCGGTTGCATTGCCTTCAATGGATACACCCTTTAGTTTCACAAGCGCCATTATAAAATCGAGGTCCAGATCATTCATATCTACCGTTAGTATATCGGTTTCGTTGTTCGAAATTGTACCGTCGAGGTTGATATATTGCTTTTTATTCTTAATTCTGAAATTATCTACCGTGAATGTAGTATCGGGATTTATACTAACCTGCGAACCCAATATATCCCAAGTCGAGTCAGCAACAACAATCTGCGTAGGAAGAAATGTAACCAGTGCCGAAGTGAGGTTATTTTCTTTGTTGAATTTTGTATTTGTCTGAATTTCACCTGCGTAGTTTAGGGTGTCGTTGTTCTGCCATCCGAATTGCGTGTATAGCGAATCGTTGGCAGCTGCGGCTTTCAGACTCACACTTGTCAGGTTTGTCAGGTTTTTCTGATTCTCGAGTCTTGCGCTTGCCTGCAGATTGAGTTGCTGGTGTTCATTATTCAACAGCAGTTCAATATCCCTAATTTTTTGTTTGCCGAATGACAGGAAAGGTGTTCGGGCATTTAGTTCCACACGTTCATTGATATCATCGACAAATCCTTTAACGGTTGTAATGCCATCGAGGGTGAATGGCAGGTTGAGTACCCTTGAAATCAGTTTTGTATCCGAAAGGGTCAGATCAATGTTCATATAATTATTCGCATTAACCTGTTTCCATTTTCCGGTAATATTTTTACCTGAAAGAGCCGGAATATAATTTTCGACAATTTGTGATAGGGTCTGGGGAATAGTGCTGTATTTGAAATCCCCTTCAAAATTACCGTTAATGAGGTCTGATGTGATTGTGAATTTTGAAGATTTTGCACCGACCTCGGATACAAACTGTAACTGATCCATCACCAACTGTTCACCTGCATTCAAAAAGCGGATGTTGTTCAGAATCAGATAACCGTTGAGGTTATCGGGTGAATTTCCCACCATGTTTGTATTTCCGTCGAATGAAAGCTGCGAATCTTTATATTCTTTGGTCAGACGGAGCGCATAAATATCTGCATTATTCACCTGAAGGTCAAAATTAAAAACAGGTAATTTTTTGGTAAGGTCCACCACTCCATCGAATCCTGCATCGAGGTTCGGGTCTTTCACATCCATTTCACCTTCAAATCCTGTACCGTCGTAGTTGCCATCCAGGCTGATATTCTGATAGTTGTATTTATTTAGGTATATTTCAGCAATATCGCCGCTGATGGTTCCCTGGAGACTTCGGTTATGAAGTTTTGTTCCTTTTGTCGTGATTTTGAAAGCTGTTTTTCCGAATAATTTCGTATTCAGAACTTGCCCCAGCTGAAAATTCTTTGTTCGGATTGTTCCGTTGTATTTCAGGTCGCTGAGTTTATTTTCAAGTTGTAACAGAATATCCGTATTGAGGCTTCCTGCATCGGTGGTAATATTTCCATAAGCTACCAGGTTGCTGAAAAATCCGGAAATATTACCGGTGTAGCGTACCACTCCTAGTCGCGAAAGTTCTTTGGGAAGCACAAACGGTTTGTGGCTGAGCTGCGAGATAAAATCCTGCGCGTCGCCTTTATTGACATGAAAATCGCGGATATTGGCATAAATAAACGTTTCATCCAGATTGGGTATTCCGTTCAGGTCCAGATCGGCTTTCAGTGTGAGTGATTTTCCATAGTTCATCTCCATTTCATGTAAACGGAAACTCGAAATTCTGCCTGTGAGCAATCCACGAACAGAGGCATTTTCCTTCATGTACCTGAAATTGGGTGCAAAAGCAGCAAGATCCTTCATGGCTACCTTCGAAGTTTTAATTCTGGCATTCCATTTCACCTTATTCAGCATATCCCGTAGATTGGCAACACTATCGTAGGTCATCGAAACCGAATCGAGTAAAAGTGAAGTATGGGGCAATGATACGTTAAGATAAGGCATATGAAATCCTTTTTTCCATCCATGCACCACCGTTTCGATATTGCTGATGGTCAGACCGGAGCGTTCTACCGCGCTGAAAGAGCGGATGCGCGCCGAGAGTGAATCTTTTTTAAGATAATCCACATTCAGCACCAGGTTGAGGTGTCTGAAATCCATTCTGTTGCCATCAAAACGATTTGCATCGGAGGCTGATGGATGTTGAAGATTGGTCAGGCGGAAACGGGAATCGTTTAGGCGAATGTTTTTGAAATTAAACTCTAGTTTTGATTCCTTTTTAGGCTTCTGAGGCTTACTGAAAGCTTTAATCACAAAATCCAGGTTGCTTACTCCGGCGGTATCAATAACCAGGTTGCCATACAGCCTTTCAATTTTAATTTCTTTGAAAATATATTTTCCCGAAAAGAATTTCCAGAAATCGAAACCGGCGTATCCACGTTCCACAAATATCAATGTATCGCGTTGCTGATCTTCAATATAGAGGCTATCGAAACGAAAAGAATTAAAATACCGGTAGTCAATCTTGCCGATACTGACGCGTGTATGCAGTTTTTCCGAAAGCTGGCGTGTAACCTGACTTGCCAAATAATTTTGCACCCCGTTATTTCTGAACGTGACAACTGCCAGGGCAAGCAACAAAATGATCCCCAGCAAAACATATCCGGTTATATGTACAAGTTTTTTTATATCTTTGAAAATTATTTCTACAAAAGTAGAAAAAAAATATCTTATAAATACTGTCTGTAACTGTATTAGTCAGTACTTTTGCAAAAATAATCCTCCTAAAGCCGGTGGGGATGAAAAGGAAAAGCGTAAAACATCTGTAAAAGCATGCAGATATCTTCCAGCCTTCGAGCCGATAAGCCGATTTCCGGAGAAGTGGAATGCAGTAACAGAGGATAAATTAATTATTTCTAAGTTTGAAAATGTCAGAAAATATAACCATCATTGGAATCGAATCATCGTGCGACGATACTTCAGCCGCAGTTATCCGCAATGGAGTGATGCTCTCGAATGTTATTGCCGGTCAGGCTGTGCATACCCGTTATGGAGGCGTTGTCCCCGAACTGGCTTCACGTGCACATCAGCAAAACATCATTCCGGTAGTACACGATGCACTGGTACAAGCCGGTATCGATAAGAAAGAACTCACGGCGATCGCCTTTACCCGCGGTCCCGGTTTGCTGGGTTCCCTGCTGGTGGGCACATCGTTTGCCAAGGGATTTTCACAGGCGCTGAACATCCCGCTGGTGGATGTCAATCATCTGCAGGGGCACGTGCTCGCTCATTTTATCAGTCAGGGTAAAGAGAATGAAAAATTTCCTTCCTTTCCGTTTCTCTGTCTGCTTGTTTCGGGCGGTAATTCGCAAATCGTTCTGGTGCGCAACTACCTTGATATGGAAGTAATCGGTCAGACAATTGACGATGCAGCCGGTGAAGCTTTCGACAAGTGTGCCAAGGTGATGGGACTTCCCTATCCGGGCGGTCCTCATGTGGACAGGCTTGCCAAAAAGGGCAATCCGAATGCTTTCAAGCTCAACAAACCCCATTTACAGGGTTATGATTACAGTTTCAGCGGTCTGAAGACCTCCTTTCTTTACCTGCTCCGCGACGAGATCCGGAAAAGCCCCGACTTTGTACAGGAAAATATGGCCGACCTGTGTGCCAGCCTGCAAGCTACCATTATCGACATACTGATGAAGAAACTCCGCAAAGCCGCCGACGACCTCAATATAAAGCAGGTTGCAGTCGCCGGGGGTGTTTCGGCCAATTCTGGATTACGTGATGCTTTCCACCAGCACGCCGAGAAATACGGCTGGGAAATCTTCATTCCACCCTTTGCCTTTACCACCGACAATGCCGCCATGATAGCCATTACGGGTTATTATAAATACCTGAAAGGAGAATTTTGCAGCATTGAGGAAGTACCGTATGCACGCGTAAGCAATTTACTGGCGTAAACACTATGAAACTGCAACTGCCCGAGAAACTGAAGCCCTACAGCGGAGTGATCTATTTCGTCGTCATTCTGCTTGTATCGCATTTCTTCTGGAAATACACCGTTCTGGGCGATGAAGAAGATTATCTGGTAAGCTTCTTCGGGCTGGATATTACACGGCCGTTCGACTTTATGGCTCGTCATACTGCCCATGTAAGCCATTGGCTACTTCAGGGACTGGGCTTCAGTACTACGCTGACTGATAATAATGTGATCCGTCATACCGCCAACCTCAACGCGGTGCATATTGTGTGGTCGTGTACAGGTATCAAGCAGGCATATATTTTATTTTGCATTCTGGCATTCAGCCGTGGGCCGTGGCAGCATAAGCTCTGGTACATACCTCTGGGAGTGTTATGCGTATATCTTTTCAACATTCTGCGTATCACTTTCATTACCGCCATGATGGATGGACACCCCGAACAGTTCGAACTGTGGCACGAACACATCACCAAATATGCCTTCTATGTCATGATCTTTGGATTATGGGTTGCCTGGGAGGAAAAGATCAGGTTCTTCAGTACCCGAAGTCGGATACAACAAACTAATGCTTAATGCAGCAAATTACAAATAAAAAACCTGACCCATTTTTGTAACGGATCAGGTTTTGTTAAGTTGTATATTGCAGGTTTTATTCTAAAAGCTGTAATCCACGTATCCTTCCTTAACACTGAACACCTTCGGATTTTCGCCCCGGGCTTTCACATAATCCACGATGTAATCGTTGTATGCCACGCCGCCGGTCAGGATTACTCCGTCTGTTTTGCCATGCAGCACAGCCAGCATAGCTCCTATTTCCTTGCCCACCGAATAGGCAAATGCCTTCAGCACCTGCGCCACCCGTTCATCACCGTTTTCAGCTTTCTGAACCAGTTCCTGCACGTTGTTGCTTCCGCAATGAGCAATCAGTCCGCCCTGTCCGGCCAGTTTGCGCAAGATCTCATGCTGAGTATATTTTCCTGTAAAGCACATCCGAACCAGCAGACCGGCGTCAATTGTTCCGGCCCGTTCGGGCGACATGGCTCCCCATCC
>JAFNAU010000214.1 GCA_017860335.1 Bacteroidota bacterium | reverse complement strand
CCATCAAAACGCCCATTAATCTCAAGTAAATATTTGTCATTAAATGAGTAATTTAATCTATATAGATACGAAAGAATTGACCATGCAGTGCGTGACGATGAATTTGATGCTGTTGAAGCATCACCGTTCACAATGTCGGTATAGCCTTCGTATTCATAATTTTTACGTCCTGTAATTAAGTAGGTTGCATTTAATTCTTCACTTTGATACCCAAGCATTCCTTTAAAATAGTGTTTACCAAAAGTGTTTTCGTATGTTCCTGTCAAATTATATTGTTTCAACACGCTCTTAGATCTTTGTTCGGATGCAGATGATCCTGTTGTTGGAAAGGAACCTTTGAAAACACCATTCTCATAGGTATCATAAGGTTTTACAAATGCCTTTGTTTCGCTATCGTCCCTTTTCCATGAATATGAACCATTGATTGTTATTCCTTTAAATGGAGTGAGAACCATTGATGCTTTTGTTATATATTGAGGCGCAATACTCTTTGACACACAGTCGTTTAAGCGAACCATGGCTATAGGATTTGTTCCATTAATACCATAACCCCAAGTTCCATCGGCATTAATACCCGACATAATAGGTGTCATTGTCAAGGCATAGCCGATAATCGTTGTCGGACTTGCAAGAACCGGAGATACGGCAACTGATTGTCTCATGTTCATATCCAAGCCAATGCTCAACCATTTATTCACCTTCATATCACTATTTAAACTTGCCGTTGTTCTTGCGTATGTATTGTTAATAATTAAGGTTATCTACTCCTCCATTTTTATATATTTCAATAATGTCAGTATATAAAGGTGTTTCATTATTGTTTAGGCGCGCCTGATCCATCGCTGTCATATATTCTACAGCGTTAGTTTCCTCAGGCAATGATGTTGGTTTATTTACACCGGTATATCCGTTGAATGACACTTTTATTTTGCCATTTTTCCCTCGTTTGGTTGTTATCAAGATTACACCGTTTGAAGCACGGCTACCATAGATTGACGCTGATGCCACATCTTTTAACACAGATACTGATTCTATACTATTCAAGTCAATCCGGTTCATGTCTCCTTCTACTCCATCGATAAGAATTAATGGTGAAACCGTTGAATTTAATGAACCTAACCCTCTAATTTTCAGTGAAGACTGATCGTTTCCGGGTTGTCCTGAAGTTTGTACTGCCGTTAATCCGGGAACAAGTCCTTGTAATGCATTAGAACCATTCGAAACGCTTCGTCTTACAATATCATTGCTGCCTATACTCTGAACAGATCCAGTCAAATTAATCTTTCTCTGTGTTCCATATCCCACTACAACTACTTCATCTAAATTCCGAACATCTTCATCTAAAACAATATTTAAGTTATCATTTGATTTTACAATTATTCTCTTGGTTTTATATCCAATGTATGATACTGTGAGGATAGATTCTTCAGATGCTTCTAAGATGAATTTTCCGTTTGTATCCGACATTACTCCCGTATTAGAACTACTGTTTTTTATTAACGCCCCGATAATCGGTTCACCTTTCTCATCTTTTATTGATCCTGATACTTTTTTTACGCTTCCACCCCCTCCTTTTGCGTTTACCTGTTTATCAGTTATAACAATTGATTTGGAAGAAATAATCGTATATTCCAGATTCCGACCGGCTAATACGGTATTTAAAACTTCGGAAACCGGAACAGACGTTTTTGAAATCGTAATATCGCTCTTGTTGTCTATGACCAGATCGCGATACGAAAAATGGTAAGTAGTCTGTTTCTCAATAACGGAAAATACCTTACTGAGAGTAGCATTTTGTAAATTTACTGTTACTGTCTGTTCTTTTATTTGTGCATGAGCTATTCCTCCTACGCAAAGCAAAAAGAACAGTGCGAAACACTGCATCTTTAAACGCTTTTTCATGTGTAAATAATGTTTTTTTAATTAATTATGTGGAACTCTTTCCACGTAACCAAATTTAAAGTTAATACTAAATATTGTTTATCAAGAAAACGTTTTTACTGTCTCTTAAAGAAAAGACAGTTTTTAACATTAAAAGTACCGAAGAAATATGATTTTTTTTGAATTAAGAGAAAATGGGATACTGTTGAAAAAAGCAACTGCTTTCGGTAGATTTATTATTCAGGCGTATAACTCTATGATACAGGGATTTATCGCGGGGTGGAAATATGTATAATGCAAAACGTTGTTGAATGTGCATTTACATCGATATGAAAAATTCCAAAATGAGTATAAAGATGAATCGGTTATTCTTGCTTTAATAAGATCTTGTTCCCAGTTGTACTCCTTTTAAGATGGTATGATTCTTCGAGAATAAGCAATGCCTCATTCAGGTTATTTGACGGCAATGTTCCGGAAAATAAGTCGGAAAGCGACTCCTTGTCAATTTCAATACTCACTCCGTAGCTTGACTCTACATTATTTATCACTTCTGATAATTCGGTTTCTTCAAATTTTAAATATCCCGCTTTCCAGGCTGCCGCATTCTCAATATTTTTCAGACGAACCACCGTAATATCTCCGGTTTTTTGGTCAAGAACAGCCATATTTCCCACTTCAAGGGTCACATTTTTATTGGTTTTTTCAGACGAAAACAATACGCTGCCTTCTTCTAATGCCAAACTGGCAGACGTTTCATTATCTCGCACATGAAGATTGAAAACGGTACCTAATACTTTTATGTTAAGCCCTTTAGCATTAATCAGAAACGGGCATTCAGCATTTTTATGCACCTGAAAATAGGCTTCACCCTTGAAAGTGATTTCACGCTGTTTTTTGTTAAATTCTTTCGGCAAATAAGCCAATCTTGATTGAGAGTTTAACGATACATTGGTTCCATCAGGCAAAGTTATGTTTGCACGCTCCCCAACGCCGGTAGTCACAATCATCTCTTCGGAATCAATTAAACGGGTTTGGTTATAAAAATAAAGGGTGGATAAAATAAAAAAAGGTAGCAACACGGCAGCCGCAATACGACCGATGCGCCCGAGCGTTATTGATTTACGGTTGGAATTTCGCCCGATGGAAATATCAATTTTTTCTTTCAGTGCATGGATGCGGTCTGAATCGACCTGAGAAGTATCAATATCACTCTGAATCCAGTCTTCAAACAACTGTTTTGCAAGTTGTTCGTCGGTCAGAGCATTCACTTTGTCTCTCAGCAATACAAACTCGTCTAAAGCCAAAGTATCTTTTTTATATTTATCTTGTAGTTCGTCCACACAATTTCGTTTTAATATAAGACAATTGGAAACTAAAAAAGTACCATTAAAAGTAAAAGATATGAAAATTTTCAAACAGGTAAAAAAGTAACATCGCTTCGGGAAACTTTTTACGCAACGTTTTCAGTCCTATCGAGAGCTGATTTTTTACCGTTTGTTCGCTGAGCGACAAGGCTTCGGCAATTTCCTTGTTCGACCAGCGTTTAAACCTCGAAAGTTCGATCACCCGCTGTTGCGTAACGGGTAATTTAGACAATATTTTTATAAATTGTCCCAATAAATCGCTGTATTCTATCTGCTCGCTCGTATCTTCCACCGAAAGTTCGTTCATCAATTCCTGCACATGGTGTATTTCAATGCTGTTTATTTTTGAGCGGTAAGCATTTATCAGCTTGTATTTTGCCATTACAAAAAGAAGCGATTGCAAGGTGTCCGTCCGGCGAATTGTGGCGCGGTTTTTCCACAGGTTTATAAATACTTCCTGCACAATATCCTCAGCATCTTCCGACGATTTGGTAAACTGATAACTGTAAGCATACAAGCGTTTTGCATACATTTTATATATTGCATCAAAAGCGTCGTACGAACCACTTATTAAAGCGTGAATCAGAATGCTTTCCTTATTATTTTGCAGATTGCTGTCCATTAAAAGAATGTTGCCGATTCAAATGAAGATACCGTGGCTAACGGTGTCCTCCCAAAAAAACAAGGAAGAAGTCCAGTACCTTAACAGAATTAGCTTTCAGAGGAAGTTATTTCGTTATTCAACAAAAATAATCATATTTTCCAATTTAAATCTGTATTGTTTTATCAATTATCATAATTCAAAGAAAATATTTTTTGTGGATATTTGAAGTTTAAGTTTTCTACATTAAATTTCTTTATTCAATTCAATTTCTGAAGATATTCAGACACTTTTGCAGTGTTTCGGGATCGCGGGGAATTCGCACCGGCGACGAGGAACGTGTTTCCACTCCTACTACCACTGCTTTGTTGGTCAGGTAACCGTGCATCTTACGATCAAACTTCTTAAATGCCTCCCGTAAACGACTACTTATCATGTCAGGTAACCAAAAATGCAATGGTGACGATACCAATCCGGGAAGATACGAGCATTCAGGAAGATCAGCCGATAGTTTGCCTTTCACAAAATCTTCCAAACGTTGTGCTGGTGCCGTAAATCCTTTTCCTCCGTTATTTCTGTAAGCCAGATTTTCCACATATTGTTGAAATTTTAGTCCGGCAAGGACACCGTATTGCTGAAATTCCTGCGGAATGTCATCGGGATGAATTTCGACAACTATACCTGAATTGGCGTATGGAGAATTACGTTTTGAAGCCGACATCCCGTTGACAACAATGCTTTCTTCGATCGTCCCTGCCGGAACAATATGCCCTCCGGGACACATACAAAAAGAATATACTCCACGTCCGTTGACTTGTTCGACCAATGCGTAAGAAGCTGCTGGCAAATAGTCATTTTTTTTCACTGTGTGATATTGTATGTTGTCAATCAACGACTGAGGGTGTTCTACCCTGACACCCATCGCGAAACCTTTGCTTTCCAGCTCCACTCCCTGACGGTAAAGCATTTCATAGATATCGTGAGCAGAGTGTCCGGTAGCTAAAATCAACGCATCAGCTTTCAGAACTTCATCACCGGATATTTTTGCTCCGGTAATCCTGTCATTTTCAACAATCAATTCCTCCAGTCTTTTTTCGAAATAAAATTCTCCACCGCAACTGAGGATGGTTTTTCGCATATTCTCAACAACCAGAGGTAAATTATCAGAACCGATATGTGGATGAGCTTCATAGAGTATATGTTCATCTGCACCGTGAAAGTAAAAAGTATCGAGAACATCCTTAATATTACCCTTCTTTTTCGAACGTGTGTAAAGTTTACCATCCGAGAATGTACCAGCACCACCTTCACCAAAGCAGTAGTTTGATTCGTTATTAATGCTTTTATTGCGGTTCAGTTGAGCAATATCCAGTTTTCGCAGACGCGCTTCTTTTCCTCTTTCAACCAAAACAGGTTTTATACCCAACCGAATGAGCTTTAGCGCGGCAAAAAGTCCGGCCGGACCAGCACCAATAACCAGCACGGCAGGTTTATCGCCCACGTATCCATAATCAATATGAACTTCGTATTTTTCTGGTGGATTTTCGTCCCAGAAAACTTCAACGGCAACATTGATTTTAGGGAAAGTGGTACGGGCATCGATCGATTTTCTCAGAATACGGATCAGTGATATTCTGTCGGGTTCTATTTCAGCATTTTCTGCTACTTTGAAATTCTTTACGCATATATTTAAATGTATTGCCTATTATTTCACAAAGATAGTGAAATTCGCGTCAAATTTAATTGTGTACAATAAAAAAACCGCTTCAGATGAAGAAGCGGTTTTCTGTGAGAGTTTATATTTCTTGGCAATTATTGTGCACTTACGTGACTAAAATAAAAACCATTTGAAATTTGCGGTACACTGTTTTTAGAACCTTTTGGTCCAATAATAGTGATGGTATCACCTACTTTAATACCTTTTGCTGCAATCAAACCTTTTCTAAAGTCACCCGTTGCACCATATCCGGGATAGCAACCATACGAATAAAGTGTATTTGTACCATCCGTAATGGTAAGATTTCCATAATCACCTGTTGCAATATTTGTAATTACGCCACTAACCTTAAAGTAAGTATTAGGATCATCAGGCTTTGTTAACATTTCTGCAATGGTTGCTGCAGTTACAGGAATAAAACTCTCCAAAATGGCAGAACCCACTTGAGGAGTACCTTTATATTCTGCACGTTTGCCGACAATGGTGATGATATCTCCTACTTTCAGACCCTTTGTAGCAAAATCTTTTATCCCATACACGTAGGTTTCTCCAGAGAAATCTCTCAGGTATAAGTTGCCATATGTAGCATTGGCAATCGAAGTGATAACACCTTTCAGACGATATGAGATATTACCGACCGGAGCAGCGAGAAATTCAGAAATGGAAGCATTTACAATGGCGCCTTTTTGGCTAAGCGTTGTCGGCACGGAAGATTCTTTTGAGCCGTCTGTGGTTCGGAATGTGATGGTAGTACTGCGATCTCCACCGGTATTTGCAGCTGCTTTGAATTTTATAACAGATTTAGTTCCAGTTGACTGTATAGACGAGATTGACAACCAGGACTTAGCATCTTCAGGAATTTCAACAGATACACCTTGTCCTTTATATTTAAGGTATGCCGTAAATTCACCACCTTCAACAGGTAGAGCCGCGTTTTTAACAGAATCTACTTTGATAAGTGATTTATTGATTTTGACAACCGTTACATTGACTAATTCTATTGTTGTATTATAAGTTGTTCTTGGTCCCTCAACAGTAACTTCATCACCCACATCAATTCCTAAACTTGCAAAGTTTTTTGTCTGACCTTTTGCATCAAGAGTTCCGTAAATATAAACTGTTCCTGTTTTATCAGTTAAATACCAGTTACCATAAATAGTGTTTTCTATTTTGGTTGCAACGCCTGAAACCTGATAAAGTTTGCCGTCTATTCCTGTACTTCCATTTATTTCTGCAGCAGTTGCAGAAGATACTTTAGGTAAACCCTGGATAACATTAATTTTCTGAGTAACGCCACCGCAATTAATTAAAACTTCTGCAGAACGTCCATTCAGAGTAGCTGGCGCACTGAATGTAATTTCAGATTCTCCGGAATTCCCGGAAATTTTTGAAATTACTAACCATTTAACTTTACTTTTACTTAAAGCAGCAGTGTCTACTGCCCAGTCCTGCTTAGCTGTTATTGTAATTGTTTCTGAATCACCTGTCACTGGAATTGCTACGTAGGAAGACGAAACCTGAATTTCATCGAGCAAGGTTACATTTTTTTCATCGTTACAGCTTGTCATCAGGGCAAGTATTGCAACGAATACTGGAAATAAATATTTAAATTTCATATTTTCTTATTTTTAATTAGTTGAACATATACTTGATACCAATTGAAGCATACCAGCATTGACCCAAAGAATAGCTTGGTGTGAACGTTTGCGTGTTACCGTTAACAGAAGAGGGAGTCGAGAATGTTGCAAATCCTTCAGCATCAACACCTTCATATTTAAGGATACGAGCTTCCGAACCAATTGCTGAGTTCAGATATTTAGCTACACCCCAGCTGGAGTTGAACAAGTTCATTACGTTCTTTACATCTAAGCTAAGTTGTAGTTTATGTAAGCTATTGCCTGAATTCAGAGCAAAATCGTGTTTGTAGCTAAAGTCAATGCGGTGTACCCAGGGAGAGTAAACGCTATAGGCTTCCGCATATTTGCCTTGTTGGTTTTTCAAATAGTCATTGGCATGAACATAATCCATAAAGCGAGTTTTATCGCTTTCAGAAACAAATCGGAATTGATTATTAGCAACTTCGTCATCTGTTGGCACATAGATTGCATCGTAGTTGTAACCGTCGCCATTCATATCGTTAACGGTCATAAATGAGTAGTTTGCCCCACCGAGCCACCCTTCATAGATAAGGCTATAATGATTGCCACTCTTGTCGTTGGCTGTAAGTGAAGCCACCAAACGATCGGGCGTGTTATACTGAGAATTGTGCAATTTAATGTGGTTAGGTCCTTCTACCGTAGGAACGTATGTAAATGCAGATTCCGCATTTGATCCGGGCATTCCGGTTACATCTTTAGCTACAGTGTGTGTATAGGCAGCCATCATGCTAAGCCATTTTGTAGGTTGAGCATTGCAAGTGATGTTGCCTGACCAGCCATAACCGCGGCTTGTGTTTTCCAGCACAAATGCCTTTGTACCGACACGATAACCCGCGGAATATACCGGACGATTGTCAACACCATTGAAACGGGCGAAACCACCAACCGACGGGATACTCCAGTCTGAAATAGAAACACCGTTGATAGTTTTGTTGAAGATTCCTTCTACTGATACAGAGAATGGAAAAGATGTTTTAAACGCGTAGTCAACAGCAAGTGATGTTTTCCACACTTCCGGCATTTTGAAGTTTGGATCTACAGCAGAAATACCACCAGTAGGAACAGTTCCGTCTTCGGGTGAAATGGCTGTAGGAAAACCTAAAGATGTCAATTTTTCGAGCAATGCAGCAGTTGTCGCTTTGCCGTTGGCATCAACTATCAGACCACCTGCAAACTGTGACATATCAATAAACTTATTTCCTTTATCATCAGTAGTGTATGCACCTGAATAGCCATTAAAAACCTTAGTTTTACCACTAATTTGTGCCTGATACTGAACCATTCCACTGTTCGTAGGCATATTGGTAAAGAATACAAGCGGTAAATTACCAGAGAAAAGACCGGTGCCTCCACGAACTTTCAGACTCTTATCACCAAATGTATCCCATACAAAACCAATGCGGGGAGAAAATATGATATTGGTTGCAGGCCATTTCCCTGTATCAATATTACGGCCGGAATAATCAAGAGCCAAAATAGCATTGTTTGTTATCAAATCATTATTATTGAAGAAAAGTCCATCGATACGAAGTCCATACGAAAGTTTTAATTTGTCGTTCACACTCCAGTCATCCTGGCCGTAAATTCCAAGTTTGCTTGTTCTTACACGTGCTGCAGGATTGCTCTCTCCACCATAGCCATAAGTTAAGTTCACAATTTCAGGAGCAGCTTCGTTTAGGAAGTCGTCAAGACTTTTGTAACGGTAATAACCTGTACCATTACGCATATAGGCATTATCTGCCATTTTATATTCATATGCGAGACCTCCTACGATTTTGTGATTTCCCAAATAATATGTCAATTCATCTTTAACATTCAATACATTATTGTGAACAGCATTATTCCAGGTGAAAAGTTCATAGCCCAATGACATATAGGACTGTTGTACAGGTTTATCCCAACCGGTTGGATCCTCTTTTAATTTCAAAATGTCAATAAAAGGAAATTCGTCTGAATTAGAGCCGCGCACATCGTCGAGCTTTGAGAATGTTGCTAAAAGTTGATTTGATAAGTTGTCGGACAAACGGCTGTTCAAGTCCAAAGAAACCGAATGAACCTTATTACTCATTGAATACATTGAATTGGCAAATGACATTGAAGCCTGCGACAAACGGGCT
>JAFNAU010000044.1 GCA_017860335.1 Bacteroidota bacterium | reverse complement strand
GCTTCGTCCGATTTGAGCTGTTCGGGTGTGACAGTGAAGGTTTGTTTGTAGTCCCAGTCCTTTTCTTCGGGCCACTGCACTACGTTCTCGTTGGTTCCGTAATACGGATCGGGCAGGATACCCAAGCGTATCAGGTCGGACTGAACCGAACCCGGCACAACAGCATCTTTCCATTCGTTTTTTCCGGCTTCGGAGAATTGCCATCCGGAGTTCAGACTGATGGTAGCTGAATTTTGAGAATAGATCATTACAGAGATGGTTAGAAATGTCAGCAGTTGAAATACTTTTTTCATAGCGTTTTTTATTCTTCGTTAATGCCAAAATTGAAAAGTTCGGAGTGAATATGTGCTTTATCCAGGAGCTTATTCATCCTGTTTCCCCGGTTGCTGTTGGTAGTCGCCAGGTTGTTCTTTTCGAAAGGATCATTTTTCAGATCATAGAGTTCTAATGTGGGATTTCCGCTCCTGATGTTTTGTCGGATCAGTTTCCAGTCACCCTGACGGAGTGCTTGCCGTCCGTTTTCTTCATGAAATTCCCAGTACAGGTATTTATGTTCTTTCTGCGTGCCGTTTCCTTTCAGTTCCGGAAGAATGGAAATTCCATCGGTGGTTTGTTTCCAGCATTTCTGCTGCCCGGTGATGTCGGTGAAAGTGGGCATCATGTCCCAAAAAGCCGCGGGAAGTTCACTGATGGTGCCCGATTTGATAGTACCTTTCCATTCCGCTATCATTGGAACACGCATACCACCTTCATAGAGCGATTGTTTTGTACCTCTGAGCGTCTGGTCGTTGGCAAAGAATACCGGGTCGGCACCGCCTTCAAGGTGCGGACCGTTGTCGCTGGTGAAAATGATGAGTGTGTTTTCAGCTATTCCGAGTTTTTCGAGTTCATTTCGGATTTGGCCCACATAGGCATCCAGGCGGGTGACCATTCCGGCAAACTGAGCTCTCGGCTTCGGTGTAGCGGCGTAATCGCCGTAACCTTTGAAAGCTTTTGGTTCGGGAAACTTTCCGGAATACATTTTCAATATACTGTCGTTGGGCTGTTCCAGTCCTGCGTGAGGAAGTGTATAGGTAAAATATCCGAAAAAGGAACGGTCTTTGTTTTTGCGTATAAACTCTAATGCCTTTTGATGGATTAAGTCTTGTGAATAGGATTTCCCGTTAAGCAGGACTTTTGTCTTGCCGTCATACAGCCATTGCGGATAGTAGGTATGTGCTTTTCGTTGACAGTTGTATCCGTAGAATTCATCAAAACCTTTGTCTGTCGCTTCCGAACCTGAATTTGGGTATCCAAGACCCCATTTTCCGAAACATCCGGTAACATAGCCTGCCTGATGAAACAGATCACCCAGTGTCAGCGAACTGCCTATAGATTCCTGACCTTCAGGTATATGTTCCATGTTACCTCTGATGCGGGTATGCCCGGTGTGCAGTCCGGTCATAAGGCTGGCTCTGGAAGGAGCGCTAACTGATGTTCCGGCATAGAACTGCATAAACTGCATCCCGTTCCGGGTCATGGCTGAAAAGTTGGGGGTTTTTATTTTTTCTTGACCGTAGGGCTCTATGTCCGAATAACCCAGATCATCTGCAAGGATAAAGATTACGTTCGGAAAATTGTTTTGTGCAGCCAGGAAAGATGGGCATGCACCAAGGATCAATGTTCCGGTGATAATTTTTTTCATTGTCAGGAGATTTGTATAGTATTTTTTTGTTGGTACGAAAATACAAAAAAAAGAAAGACACGTTCCAATGTTTTTACAAAAAACAGCAATTTTTGTAAATATTACGGGAAATAAAAATGACTGCCTGAAATTTTGTTAGTTCAGGCAGTCGTTATTTGTGCAAAAGAATTATTTTTCCGTGAAATACAGTTCTCCGAAATACTCCGGCCGGTGAAAATCGGGATTTTCAGTATTGATGGGCGCCCAGCTTACAAAGTGCATGGAGTCGGTGTCGTCAGCACATTTGTAGAAATTTACCCTGATTTTTTCGGGAAGATTTTCAGAGCTGATATTCATCAGTTTCATGGGAATTTTAACGGTGAGTTCCCATTCGAACATGCCCTCCATTTCCTTGAAAGCCCGACGGCCCATGGAAGGGTAACGCTGAATGGTTGCCATCTCTTCTGTTGAGAAAAGGACAATATCTTCGTTGCGGCTGCGGCGGCTGCTTGCCGAACAGGTACCGATGCAGTTGAACTCAAAATTTGTATATTTCTTCGCGCCTTCGGGCATGCAAAAAAACTCTACACAGCTGTCTTCGTGCACCGGCGAATTGTCTTCGGAATAAACAGCTTTCAGCATGGAACCTTTCACCGAATACTTAATGAAAACCGCATTGGCAGACCTCCCGATGTAAAAATAAGTGATTGGTTTGTAAGGATATTGATCCGGCCAGTTGAGTATATCAATTATACTTTTTGTCCCGTTTTCTTCCAGAACGTCGGCAGCTGTTTCAATGTCAGCAGCATCCAGTGATTTGATGTAAGGTGTGAAAATTTTTTTCATAGCAGTATTGTTTTTGGAGCTACATATCTGACTGCAATGTTAATCATTTTTTTTCGATTTCGAAAAAATAATCTTCAATAAAATCGATTTCGAAAAAATAGTCTAAGTGTCAGTATATCAGCAAGAGTATTAAAATTGCTAAAGGTTGAATTCGTTTTTTGTTGGAATCAACATTTGTGTTTATCTTTGAAGGTTTTTAATATTTACAGAGATTAAAATTCTACAAAGAATGAGGCTGTTGGAACCATTCTCTCTCCTGATGCTGGCTTTACTGATGCCTGTCTGTCCGATATTTGCTCAGACTGATACCGACCAGCTGATTACCGAAGTACAGGTTACCGACACTGACAGCACATACCGTTATCTGTATTATTATAACGATAATAAGCTGAAAACACTGGAAACCAAATACGTGTTGAAAGGCGATGAATGGGCGCGCCGAAATCAGACCGAATGGCTCTACAGCAGCGGACTTTGTACTTTGCAACGCATGAACAGGTGGAATAACAATAACTGGGAAACCTTTTATCATATCATTTATGAGTACAGCGATGGTAATCTGATAAAAGAAACGCATCAGAATGTGGTAAACGGAAATACAACATTAATCTCGAAATCAGAATGCAGCTATAATCAGCATTTACTCACGAACAAAACCGATTACAACCGGTCAGGCGATTACTGGATTAAAACACTGAATACTGATTATATATACAACGACAAGGATTTAACCGAACAAATTACAATATACAGATATTCATCCGGTTTTTTGCCGGGTGAATCAAAAATAAATTTCAGCTATAACGACTCTGCAAAGCTTATTAATCTGTTATTTTCTGAAAAAACGGATACAGGCTGGGTAAATGTAACAAAGTGCGAAACCTTCTATTTGCCTGATGGCAAAATAAAATCATCAGAAATACAGAAGTTGTGGGATAAAACCGGTAACAAGTGGGAGTACAATCAAAATATCCGTTACACCTACGATACAGCTCGCCGGTTGACCGGCGAACTGTATCAATACTGGAAAAATATTTACTGGGAAAATGTCTTACAGTACCGCTACGAGTATAATTCCGATGGTGCTGTACTGAGGAAAACAGCCTTTTTGCCGGTATATGATGATTTCCGGGCTGTATCATCAATCAATTATTCCGATTTTAAGTATTCGAGAGCCAGCCTTATTAAATCAGGTCTTGAGTTTTGGGGTGGTGATGCCGGAACAGTTATTTCAACGTTCATCCCATTTCAGTTTAATAAGGAAACGGTCATCCGAAAGGCTGGCCAGATTAAAATAAGCTATATCCCGGTTAGCGATACCGGTATTTCCATTACCAGAAACAATTTATCCGGCGAAATTCGTGTTTATCCCAACCCCTCGAAAGGCATTTTTTATTTCGATAGTCAGCAGGTTGATGTAAGTCAGTGGATAGTGACTGATCTGAGTGGAAAAACGCTGATTAGAAAAAGTCAGCCGGAGCGTTCGGGAGTTATCGATCTCGGTGATTTCAATCAGGGAATATATCTGCTGCATGTCGTAACTCCACAGGGCGTGTGTGTTCAAAAACTTATCAGAGAATAAATTCAATTTAAAATAATTACGTATGTTAAAGAAAATAATCCTTAGTATGACTGTATTGACAGCTGCCGGTTCAGCGATAGCCGGAAATCCATTTTTCAAACCTTACAACACTCCACATCAAACCATTCCATTCAATGAACTGAAAACGGAATACTACATCCCCTCCTTCGAAGAGGCGATGATACAGCACAATGCTGAAATCGATAAAATAGTAAACAACCCGAAAGCGCCGACTTTTGAAAATACCATTGTAGCGCTCGACAATTCGGGTGAATTGCTTACAAAAGTGTCGTCTCCGTTTTATAACCTGCTCAGCGCCGAAACAACCGATGAGATGCAAAACATAGCTCAGGAACTGTCGCCCAAATTGACCGAACATTCCAATTCGATCAGTCTGAACGAAAAACTTTTTGCCCGGGTTAAAGCCGTGTATGAACAGAAGGACAAACTCAAGCTTACTCCCGAACAGCAAAAGCTGCTCAAGGATACCTACGATGGTTTTGCTGACAACGGTGCTAATCTGTCTGAAGCCGACAAAGTCACCTACCGCGAACTTTCCAAGGAATTGAGTATGCTTACCCTGAATTACGGACAGAATGTGCTGAAAGAAACCAATAAATATCAGCTGGTGATTACTGAAAAAGAATTATTGAAAGGACTGCCTGCCGATGTGCTTGATATGCTTGCCGAGAATGCTCAGAAAGCCGGAAAGACAGGCTGGCTCATCAATCTGAAAGCCACAAGCTATGCGCCGGTAATGAAATATGCCGATAACCGCGACCTGCGCCGCGAAATCTACATGGCAAGTGCCACCAAATGTATGGTCGGAGGGGAATATGACAACCGCGAAAATCTCCGTAAAATAGCCAATATACGTCTGAAAATTGCCAACTTGCTGGGCCATAAATCCTATGCTGATTACGCGCTGGTTCATCGCATGGCCGAAAATAAGGAAAATGTGTATGAATTACTCAATAAACTGCTTGCAGCTTACAAACCCGCTGCCGAAAAAGAATACGCCGAAGTACAGGAATATGCCAACAAAAACGGAGCCTATTTCAAAATTCAGCCCTGGGACTGGTCGTATTACTCCGAAAAACTGAAAGCCGAGAAATATGATCTGAATGACGAGATGACCAAACCTTACTTTGAACTCGAAAAAGTAAAACAAGGTATATTTTGGCTCGCCAACAAACTTTATGGTTTGAAATTTACCGAAAATCCCGCTATTCAGGTGTATAATCCCGAAGTGAAAGCCTATGATGTAACCGATGCCGACGGTAAATTCGTTGCTGTGTTTTACGCCGACTATCATCCGCGCGAAGGCAAACGCGCCGGTGCCTGGATGAACGATATGAAAGGTCAGTGGATGGAAGGCAAAAAAGACAGCCGTCCGCATATTGTTAATGTGATGAATTTCACCCGTCCTACCGCTACCAAACCCGCACTGCTTACCTTCGATGAAGTTACCACCATGATGCACGAATTCGGGCATGCGCTTCACGGTATGCTGACAAAATGTCAGTATAAATCGCTTTCAGGAACGAGCGTATACCGTGATTTTGTGGAACTTCCCTCGCAGATTATGGAAAACTGGGCAGTGGAAAAAGAATTTCTCGACAACTTTGCCGTGCATTATCAAACCGGTGAAAAGATGCCCGCGGAGTTAATTAAAAAGATTAAAGATGCCGACAATTACAATATCGGTTATCTGGCGCTTCGTCAGTTGAGTTTCGGATTGCTGGATATGAAGTGGCACACCCTCGAACAACCCTTCGAAGGGGACGTTCTCGCTTTTGAAAAGGAAGCTATGGAACCCGCTCAGGTACTCCCGGTTGTCGAAAATACAGCCATGAGCCCCACGTTCAGCCATATATTCTCTGGTGGTTATGCAGCCGGATATTACAGCTACAAATGGGCCGAAGTACTCGATGCAGATGCCTATTCTGTGTTTCAGAAAAACGGAATTTTCGACAAAAAAACAGCAGCATCTTTCCGTAAAAACATCCTGGAAAAAGGTGGAACCGAGCATCCGATGACACTTTATAAGCGTTTTCGCGGACAGGAACCCGATATTGATGCCTTACTCAAACGAAACGGCATAAAATAGGCCTCTCTGACAGAAACAAAGAGTATGAAATTGAACAATAATTTCATACTCTTTTTTGTTTTTATTAGGTAATATCCTGAAATAAATATATTTTTGAAAAAAAATATTTAATCAGATAAAATATTAACGTCAATGAAAAAAACAATTCTTATGTTACTGATGGCAGGATTGCTGGTTGGCTGTGGAACTAATTTCAAAAAGTATAAAAGTTATGACGAGTATCCGGTTTACAATGGCGAGGATCTGGAACTGACCTACTCTCCCTCCGGCTCCAAATTCAGGGTTTGGTCGCCTGCCGCCGACGAAGTTAAACTGCTTCTTTTTGACAACGGGCTCGAAGGAGCCGCTTATATGATGAAAGATATGCATCGATCCAAAAACGGAACCTGGGCGGTGGCTGTATCAGACGATCTGAAAGGAAAATTTTACACATTTCAGATAAAAATCGGTGAAAAATGGATGAACGAAACACCGGGCATGTGGGTGAAAGCCGTTGGTATCAACGGGAAACGGGGTGCTATTATTGATTTCAAAGAAACCAATCCTGAAGGATGGGAAAATGACAAACGTCCGGAGCTGAAAAGTTTTGCCGATATTACACTGTACGAAGTGCATATGCGCGATTTTTCCGTATCACCAACTTCGGGAATGAAATACAAGGGGAAATTCCTGGCTTTTACCGAGCACGGTACCAAAAACACTGCCGGACAAGCTACCGGTATCGACCATCTTAAAGAACTGGGTATTACACATGTTCACCTGCTTCCTTCTTTCGACTATGCCTCGGTCGATGAAACCAAACTCAACGAAAACAAATACAACTGGGGCTACGATCCGATGAATTTCAATGTACCTGAAGGAAGCTATTCGACCGATCCGGCTAATCCTGTGGCACGTATCAAAGAATTCAAACAAATGGTGCAGTCACTACATAAGTCGGGCATCCGGGTGGTGATGGATGTGGTTTACAATCACACTTTCGTGGGCGAAGAGTCTCATCTCAACCTGCTTGTTCCGGGATATTTTTATCGTTTCAACAAGGACAGCACCTGGTCGAATGCATCGGGTTGCAGCAACGAAACGGCCTCCGAACGTCCTATGATGCGGAAATTTATCGTCGAATCGGTGGTTTACTGGGCAAAGGAATATCACGTGGACGGTTTCCGTTTCGACCTCATGGGTATTCATGATATTGAAACTATGAATGCCGTTCGCGCGGCACTCGATAAAGTGGATCCGACCATTGTTATCTATGGCGAGGGATGGACGGCAGGCGGATCACCTCTACCCGAAGAGAAACGTGCATTGAAGAAAAATGCCAAACAGCTTAATGGTGTTGCCGTTTTTAGTGACGACATCCGCGACGCGCTCAAAGGCAGCTGGATGCATTCGGAGATCCCTGGCTTTGTATCCGGAACCGACAGCCTGGAAGAAAGCGTAAAATTTGGTATTGTTGGTGGAGTTCAGCATCCTCAGATTGATTATACAAAACCAATTTATTCCAAAGCGCCTTATGTTAACGGTCCGATGCAATCGGTCAACTATGTGTCCTGCCACGACGATATGTGTCTGGTCGACAAACTTCGCTCTTCCCGTCCCAAAGGGGCATCCGAGGACGAAATCGTCAGGTTCGACAAACTGGCTCAGACAGTTGTTTATACTTCACAGGGATTACCGTTTATTTATGCGGGCGAAGAGGTTTACCGCGATAAAAAGGGAGTTCACAACACCTACCAGTCACCCGACAGCATTAATCAGATAAACTGGGACAATAAAACCAAATACATTGACATCTTCAATTATTATCAGGGATTGATTGCCTTGCGCAAGGCACATCCTGCTTTCCGGATGACCAGTCAGGATATGGTACAGAAAAACCTGAAATTTCTGGATATGAAAACTAAAAATGTAGTTGCATATACGCTGGGAAACAATGCCAATAATGACAGCTGGAAGGAAATCTTGGTTATTTTCAATGGCAACCGCAGACCGGTTGGGGTGCAAATTCCTGAAGGAACCTGGAATGTGGTATGTTACAACGGACTAATTAATCCGTCAGGTGTACTGATGCAGGTGAAAAGCCCCAACCTGAATATTCCTGCCTCGTCAGCTGCCATTATGTATCTGGCTGTAGAAAAACCGTAACCTGCCGGAATGGAAAAATAGTGATGGACAAGGTATGAAATCCGCAAAAACTCCATCCTGCCGGATTTGCATTTCGGCAGGATGGAGTTTTTTTGTTAAAGAATTATCAATTTGATTGGGGCTGTCAATTTTTAAGAATATCAATAAAAACTTATGAAGAAATATAAATCCATTATTTTTTTCTTTTTAATTATCTCATCAGTTTCAGCGCAGGAACGTGAAAAATACTTCCGTCGATTTTACATTGATACCCGCCAATATCAATTAAGAACTGAAATACCCATCTCAAAAGAAAAGGCCGGATATACTTACGCGTACAAAGTTTTGTATGATGATAAAGACAGAATAGTTGATGCGCGCTATTTAGTTCGTGGAAGTCAGACTTACAATGGGTCAGGTTTTACAGGATTGACCATATTATATTCTGATTCTGTCGAAAAAAGAACATTTGTGAATGCAAAAAACCAGCCGGTAAAAGAAAAAGGGGTTTATTCTTATTCTTTAGTTCTTAACTCTCAAAGGCAACCGGTAAAACGTATAAATTTCGATTCGAAAGGAGTTATTTCTGAAGATGAAAATGGAATAGCAAGTTACTCCTGGAGCTTAAATGAAAAAGGATGGATAATATCAGAGAAATATTTTGACTGCAATTATATTCCTGTCCAGCATAAAAAAGGTTTTTTTGAGGAAAAATGTTACTGGGGAGAGAACGCAGATAGTTACATCATTCGTTACGAGTATTATAATAAAGATGGCAATTTGACAAAGAAGAAAGATGGAGTTTCAATAAACATCCTCAGATTTGACAAAAAAACCGAAAGCCTGCAAGAAATAAAAAACTATAATGCAAATAATCAGCTTACTGAAAGTAAAGAAGGGTATGCTTCTTCTGATTTCAGTTACGATAAATATGGGAATAGGATACAACAACGTTTTTTGGATAAGAATAATAAGTTAACGGAAAATACAAGCGGCATTGCAATTTTTGAGTATAGATTTGACACATTACAAAATATTGCAGAGAAAAACTGTTACGGCAAGAAAAAAGAATTGAAACCATTAGGAGAAACAGGAATTGCGCGTGTCGTGTACAAATATGATATAAATGGAAATCCTGTGGAAAACCGATTTTACGATGCAAATGGAAATTTAAAGGAAAATAATAAACATGAAGCAATTATCCGCTGGACTTACGATTCTCCAAATTGCAAACTGTTGTCAATAAAAGGATATAATGCAAAAGACCAATGGGTTTCTGAACGATATAATTTTTCCACAAAGTAAGTTGTGTAAATAACGATTATGCGTTTATAACAACAATACAAAGGCAATATATCTAATAACTGATATAGTCTTTTTCTTGCCTTGCAAATCGAATTAAAATCTGTATTTTTGTAGGCATTTCAGATATCAGACTACTAACTACAAACTAAATATCTATGGAACACAAACAAGAAAAATCTACGAGCCTTCCCGAGAATGCGTATCATGAATTAAAGGAGGGCGAAGAATATAAACCGGTAATGCCTGCCGGAAGCAAATATCCCGAAGTCACCCGCTGGTCGCTGGGAATGGGACTTTTGATGGCCGTTATTTTTTCGGCTGCCGCAGCTTATTCGGGTCTGAAAATCGGTCAGGTTTTTGAAGCAGCTATTCCAATTTCAATTATTGCCGTGGGAGCATCTGCCGCTGTCCGCAAGAAAAATGCACTGGGTCAGAATGTGATTATTCAATCCATCGGAGCCTCGTCAGGAGTGATTGTTGCGGGTGCGGTGTTTACTATCCCCGGACTTTACATTTTACAAGCCAAATATCCCGAAATAGAAGTTGATTTCTGGCAGATATT
>JAFNAU010000213.1 GCA_017860335.1 Bacteroidota bacterium | reverse complement strand
ACACCATTCTGCATTAATTCAGGTAACAGTTCTACCAGTTCTTTACTATCTTTCAGTGCTGAAATCTTTGCTATATCCGCTTTTACTGGTTCGTAACCATCTTTATTAAGTTTAGTACTGTCCATTGCCAGGTTAAACAAGTCGGCAATTTTTTGTTCAACAGTTCCACTTTTTGCAGTTTTTGATGCAATATCCTCAATCAGACCTCTGAGTTGTTCCCGGTTATTTTCTGCCAGTTTGTCAAAACTTCCGTAACGTGAATACTCTCCTGTAAGGGGATTTTCTTTTTGCCATCCACCAGTGGCAAACTGATAAAAATCGTTCTGAGGCATGGCAGTAGTATCCAGATTTTCCGGTTTAATACCGGCAGACTGACCAGCTTTTTGGCTGTTGCAAGCAGTTGTCATAAGCAATGATGCGATAATTACGCTTCCGATTAGGGATGCAGATTTTAGAATTGACATAAATTTGTAGTTTTAATTAAAAACATAACTGTATTTTTATGAAAAATGAATTCCATCAATGATTTCGAATAATTCGCTGAGATTTTCAGTTCTTAGCATTGCAATCCGTGTTTCTCTAAAATTGGGAATACCTTTGAACAAAGGTGTTGCAGCCAGATGACGGCGCGAATGGAGTATTCCTTTTCTCTCGTCAAGCCAGTTTACTGCATCTAACACCTGTTGTTTTAGAATGTTCTTTTGCTCTTCAAAACTCATAGGGTTTAAGTTTTCACCGGTAAGCAGATAATGTTTCATTTCAGCAAAAATCCAGGGTTTCCCGATGCTTGCACGACCTACCATCACTGCATCCACACCATATTTGTCAAAACATTCGGCTGCACGTTCCGGTGTGGTTACATCGCCGTTTCCAATAATGGGAATATGCATTCGCTGATTATTCTTCACTTCACCAATCAAAGTCCAGTCGGCATCACCTTTATACATTTGAGAGCGTGTACGTCCATGTATGGCCAATGCAGCTATTCCGCAATCCTGCAATTGCTCGGCTAAATCTATAATCACTTTATTATCTTCATCCCAACCCAGACGCGTTTTTACAGTCACAGGTTTCTTCACGGCTTTAACCACAGAAGCAGTAATTTCAAGCATTTTAGGTATATCTCTGAGCAGCCCTGCTCCTGCCCCTTTACCAGCCACTTTTTTTACCGGACAACCAAAATTAAGGTCAATTATTTCAGGATTGGCATCCTCGGCAATACGGGCAGCTTCTGACATAGCATCGGCTTCACGGCCATAAAGTTGAATGGCAACCGGACGTTCTTCGTCGTGTATTGTCAACTTTTGTTCCGTACGTTTTACACTTCTTATCAGCGCGTCAGCAGAAATAAATTCAGTATAAACCATATCTGCTCCAAACTTTTTGCATAGTAGACGAAAAGCCGGATCTGTAACATCTTCCATGGGTGCCAGAAAAAGAGGTTTGTCGGGGAACTGTATATCTGCAATATTCATCATCTTAATTAATCGGATTATTTTTGTCAAAAAAGACAACAAATGTACGAAAAACAACTTTATTGTATGTTATTTGTCTGACAATATTTTTCTTAAACAAACTTGCTTTCAGGATGTTTATTTTATTTTTAGTCAAATAAGCATTACTTTTGCAATATATTTATTACCAAACAGAATGATAGAAAATATTGATAGAAACGAAATAGAAATCATGGCTCCGGCCGGATCGTGGGAAAGTCTGGCAGCTGCAATAAAAGCGGGAGCAAATTCAGTGTATTTTGGCATCGAAAAGCTGAATATGCGCAGCAAATCGAGCAGTAATTTTACAACCGAAGATTTGAAAAAAATAGTTCAAATATGTCACGAAAACAACGTTAACAGCTACCTGACAGTAAACACTATTTTGTATGACGATGATATAAATCTGATGCATCAGATTGTTGATACTGCCAAAGAAGCGGGCGTAACAGCTATTATTGCTTCGGATGTGGCAGCAATGATGTATGCTTCAGGCATTGGAGTTGAAGTTCATCTTTCGGTTCAGACAAATATTACCAATGTGGACGCGCTGAAATTCTATGCTCAGTTTGCCGATGTGGTTGTGCTGGCGCGTGAACTGAACCTTAAACAGGTTGCCGAAATTCATAAAGCTATTGTTGAACAAAATATCAGAGGTAAAAACGGAAAACTGATCCGGATTGAAATGTTTTGCCACGGTGCGCTTTGTATGGCTGTTTCGGGTAAATGTTACCTGAGTTTGCACGAAAAAAATCTTTCGGCCAATCGCGGAGAATGTAACCAGATTTGCCGTCGTGGATATATCGTAAAGGACAAAGACAGCGAAATTGAACTTGAAATTGACAATGAATATATCATGTCGCCCAAGGATCTCAAAACAATCGGATTTCTGGACGAAATGCTCGAATCCGGTGTTCGTGTTTTCAAAATTGAAGGACGTGCACGCGGACCTGAATATGTTAAAACAGTGGTAACGTGTTACAGTGAAGCTGTGAATGCGGCATTGAAAAATGAATTTTCAAAGGATAAAGTGGAGGATTGGAATGAAAGGCTGAGCCGGGTTTTCAATCGCGGTTTCTGGAACGGATATTATCTGGGTCAGCGATTGGGTGAATGGAGCCGCAATTATGGTTCGGAAGCTACTGAACGTAAAATTTACGTAGGAAAAATCACCAATTACTTTGCTAAAATAGGTGTGGCAGAAGTGCTCCTCGAGGCTCAATATCTGCAGGTGGGAGATAAAATATTAATTACAGGCGAAACTACCGGCGCTTATGAAGATATTCTTGAAGAAATCCGATACGAACTGCAACCAGTAGATAAAGTGGAAAAAGGAGCGCTATTTTCTATTAAAACCAAAGAACTCGTACGCAGAAACGATAAACTTTTCAAAATAGTAAAAGCTGAAAATAAACAGTCAAAATAAAAAAATGCGGGAATTACTACCCGCATTTTTTGTGTTTATTAAATTATTTCTATCCCTGGATTTATCCTTTCAATATTTTCAACAAACCCAACTGTATCTTTGGGTGAAACAACTATTTTTTTAGTCTTATTGTACTGAATTTCTATCCGGTGCGGAGTAATTTTCGGCTCACCTTTTTGTTTATCATGTATGATAATTTTATTAATAGTTTGAATGTCAATTGATTTGAAATTCATAAACCCATATTGGATTTTAATTAATTGATTAACAATCATATACCTGAATGTAAGTAAAAAAAATAACAGGATAATTTCAGTGAAGATATATGGCAATACATACCAGAATGAATGCCGGGTAATGAGCAATAATACCGCTCCAATGCCTATTGCAAGCGAATAAATTACTATTTCTATGAATTTATTTCCTTTAAAATATAATTTCATTAAAAAAAAATTAGTGTAATTCGTAATAATTCGTGAAATTAGTGTTTACGACATTTCAAGCATTCTCAAAATAGGTTTCACAGCCTTTAAGCGTAAATCTTCTTCAATCAGTATTTCAGGTTTTTCGTCGCGTAAACAGGCATACAATTTTTCCATCGTATTCATACGCATGTATTTACACTCGTTGCACATGCAGGTTTTTCCTTCGAATTCGGGTGGAACAGGAATGAATATTTTATCGGGATTAGCTTTGGTCATCTGATGCAAAATGCCGCTTTCGGTTATTTCAGCATCAGGATTTTCTCTTTTCAGGTCAATCAGTTTTTCGAGTGAAAATTGTTCATGAACATGACAAGCTCCATCCCAAAGCAACATATTTCGTCCTGTAACGCTGTTTATGTAATTTCCAAGATTTTTATCGGGACCAAAAATCAGTTTTGCATCCTGCGGAAACTGATCCACAATCTTTTTTGCATTGGTTGATGTAACCACCACATCCGTCAGTGCTTTTACCGCGGCAGTGGTATTGACATACGAAATAACAGTATGATCGGGGTGTGCTTTTACAAATTCTTCAAATTTATCGGCAGGACAGCTGTCGGCAAGCGAACATCCGGC
>JAFNAU010000212.1 GCA_017860335.1 Bacteroidota bacterium | reverse complement strand
ACTTCCTGAAGTTTATTTCATAAATTCAGAAGCAAAGTTTTGAATATCGAAATTCTTGAATTCAAATAATTTCTGCTTTGAGGACAGATAACCCGCCAGTGCCTGGAGTGAATAAATACCTTTAGCGGGTATATTCAGTTGTGTATTGGTTGCCGATGAGGTCAACTGGTATTGAATTTCTTCGGCTCTGTCGTACACCGAAATATTCTTAATCAGGTTTTCTTTGTACCAATTCAGATAGGCAATCATTTTCAGCGTATTTTGTTTGCAGTACACAATTTTCGTGTCATGAATTTTCCGGATAACTGCATTCCAGTGCTTAACATCTTCCGATGGAGGCGCAGGACATTCGTTACATTCGTAAATACTGGTGATGGAGCGAAGTTCGTTATTCAGCTTTTGCAGGTCGGCTTCCAGTTTTTCTTTTCCGGACATATTTTGCAGAGTTGTGTAGCGGTTGGTAATCTCTGTTTCGAATGCACTGAGCTGATTTCTGATACTTTCCTGTTCCTGCATGAGTGCAACCTGATTCATGGCTTTATCGTTGGTGGCTTTTATATCCGGATTGTTTTTATTTGCCTGAGCCATAGCCATCTGTTCTTTCCCATAAGCCTGTGCCCACGCTTTTCGGGAATTTTCGTCCATATTTTTCATATTCTTCACTTCATCCATCGAAAGATTGTGTTGCTGCAGTACTTTGTTTGCGAGCGCTTGTTTATCTTCCTGAGTCATCTTTTTCTTTTTCGACATTGCCTCCAGTTCCTGTTGCGAAATACCCGATTTTACAGCCATTTCTTTCATCATAGAAGCTTTAATCCTTCCTTCGTTGCCACTCATGTAATCTTCGTTGGCTTTTGATCTTTTTGAAATATCATCTTCTACAACGTCGTACAGGCTACTCAGGGAGGTTTCGTAGTTTTGGCGGATTTCCAGTGAGCATTTACACACCGAATCGGGTGCTACTGGTACATTTTTCAGATACTCGAATGCCGTTTTTTGCGCCGTAATCGTACCAGCCACTGCCATTAGTATGAGTACAAATAATACAGATGTTGTTTTCATAGGAATATAATTATTAAAAGGTTAAGGATAAAATCTGCCTGAAGTTCAATTCCTAACGGATAAAAAACTTCAGGCAGCATTTTATTAGAGTTTCAGGAATTCTACCCGCCGGTTTTTGGCTTTATTTTCGGGGGTATCGTTAGGAGCCACCGGTTTTGTTTCACCGGCACCTTCCGTTGTTAGTCTCGAAGCATCGATTCCAAACTTCGCATTAAGCTCATTTTTAACCGATTCAGCTCTTCGTTTGGACAGTTCCAGGTTTTTAGCATCGTCACCATCACTATCGGTATGACCGGTAATTTTCACTTTCACACCCGGATTTTCAGTCAGCACGTCGGCAATGCTTTTCAGTGTCCCGTAGGATTCGGGCTTAATATCGGCTTTGTTCACATCGAAGGTGATTCCGTAAGTCACCAGTTTTCCTTCGGTTATCAGTTTGCTGCGGGTATCGGGTGATGCTGTCGTGATTTTAATGTTAGTTACAAATGGTGCGCTGTGCCGATCCCAACCGGAAAATAACAATTTGTTGAATTTGGTTTCAGCATAGATATTGGTTGGAACATCGAGCACTTTCTGACCCTGATGATATATTCTAACTCTGCGTTTTTGTATCCACACAATGACATGATTTGGTTCCCCTGTAACTACGGGTGCTTTTGAACCTTGCCCTGTAAGCCAGTCTTTATCTGTATCGTATCCTTTAGTTTCCCATCCATCTTTCAAGGATGTAATGTGTAATCCTCTCAGTCCAGGGTAAAGATCACTATTTACTTCCTTAGGGTCTTCGGAATTTTCCTGATACAGGGTCAGGCAGATGCCGTATCCATATTCATCGTCGGGAATTAGATCAAATTCGACGATGAAATTTTCGGGAAAATTAATTTCTTTCGAGTAACAATACACTGCATCTTCGCCATTCATGTGCAACCATTTACCAGGTGCTTTATTCACAGTTTTCACTTCGCCACCACCGTTGGTAGTCCACAGTGCCGGAAAATCGCCGATTGCATCCTGACTGAAATCTTCGAAAAAAAGTATTTTATCCCCTGGTACAAAATCATATGCTGTTACAGATTCAAGTTTCTTAGGACTTTCACTTTTTATTTCAGCATTTTCATCTGTATTACCGACATCATCTGCAGTTCCTTCTTCCGCGTTATCATTATTTTTTTTCTGTTTTTTTGATGGTTTCTCAACGCTATCGAGCACTTTATCGGTTGTATTATCCACTTTCTGATCGATACGATTTTCCACTTTCTCAACTACCCGGTTTTTAACACGCTGGCCTGCTTTCTCAATCCATCCCTGAGCAGAAGATGAGAGTAAAAATAACATACTGATACATACAAGAATTAAAATTCGTTTCATTTTTTTGACAGTAATTTTGTGTTTATACTATATTTTTCCTGGAATACGAATTTCAGGAAAATTATTTGCATTATTCAATTTAATAAAATACAGTTGATGTAATAAATATTGAAGTCAGGATAGCTGAAAGCACAATAGAACATAGTATAACTACTATCAGGCTAACCACAAAATAGGTAACTTTTTTATCTTCAGGAGTTTTCTTGAGAGGTTGAAGACCTAAATAAAGCAGGTATAACCCATACAAGCCAGCCAATGACGCCAGAATTCCTAATGATGGAATTATCAACAGTACACCTGCAACGAGCATTGGGGTGTATGAATACACAACCAATTTGAAAGATTGCAGAAAGTTTTTTTCAGACCCGAAGGAGGAAGCCAACAAATCAATGATATAAGCAGTTAAAAATGCACCACCGATAGTACTGACCAAACTGATTAGAGCATAACGCAACCCGAAGCCAGTGGAGCCAACATGAACGCCAAAAACATTATGTCCGATAAGTCCATAGCCTATAAAACTGGCAACAGCAGTTATTAATGCCAGCGGCAACAAGTAATTAATTGTCAGTGTTTTTACATCTGTCTGTTCGGTTTCAATGATCGGCCATTCAGTTTTGGGAGCCATCAGAATACTTTTTACACGATTAATTAAGTTCATACATTTAATTTTTAATGGTTTTATAAATTAAGGAATTAATATTCATGACTTTACTTACTTTCAAAAAAATAAAATAAATCCGCAACAAAAAATTGTATGACTGAAACCACTGTTTCTGTATCTTGTCATGTCGTTCAACACAGAGCTATTCTTCTTTTTTTCACCGACAAAAACTAAATTTTTCAAATATATGACATTTTTTTTAGATAAAGACATTTCTTAACCCAAATATCAAAATCAGGGGAAAAAAAAAGACCTACCCTTTCGGATAAGTCTTTCCCTGTTTCGTTTACATTGTTAGTTGTACTTTTGTATCAGATCCATACCCACTTTTATAGCCTCCTCGTTTTGAGGTAAAAGATGATGGTGACGTTCGGGAAGTGATTTTTTCAATCCTTTCAGTACATTCTCGACTTTCACTATTGGCCTGATTTTCAGCAATCCACCAAGAATAATCATATTCAGCGTTTTCGAAGCGTTGTTGGCAAATGCATATTCGGTCGCATCAATCCGGTAAACGTTGATATCGGTTCGGGTCGGAAATTTGCGGAAACCATTGCTGTCAAAAATCAACGTACCGCCAGGTTTCACCTTACTTTCAAATTTTTCGAGCGAAGGCTGATTCAATCAGTATTACTGTTACGTTGGCAGTACCACCGCGTTGTTCCGGTCCGTAAGATGGAAGCCAGCTCACTTCCTGCCCCTGCATCATGCCTGAATACACCAAAATTTTTCCCATTGACAGCACACCTTGTCCGCCAAAGCCAGATATTAATATTTCTTCTTTCATACTTTTTATAGCTTTCAGCTATCTGCAGATAGCTCTGTTGTGCTTTTTTTTATTGAAAATAACTGGCAGCACGTTGCTGACAGCTGATTATTTATTTAAATATCCTTTAAATCTCCCAGTGGATATTTGGGGAACATATTTTCCACCATCCAGTCGTTGGAAGCTTCCGGAGACAGTTTCCAGCCAGAGTTACAGGTTGAAACGACTTCAACAATTGATGTTCCTTTTTTCAGCATCGAATTTTCGAATGCTTTCCGGAGTGCTTTTTTGGTTTTGCGTACATTTGCAACATTGTGTACGCTCTGGCGGGTCACATAACAGGTTCCGTCGAGTTGAGCAAGCATCGGGGTGATATTGAGCGGATATCCGTTGAGTTCCACATTGCGACCATAAGGCGTAGTGGCTGTTTTCATGCCAACGAGTGTTGTTGGTGCCATCTGGCCACCTGTCATACCGTAAATACCATTATTTATAAAAATAATCACGATATTTTCGCCACGATTACAGGCGTGGATTGTTTCAGCTGTACCAATAGCTGCAAGGTCGCCATCGCCCTGATAAGTAAACACATAGCGGTCAGGCAATAAGCGTTTGATAGCAGTAGCCACAGCCGGAGCGCGTCCGTGAGCAGCTTCCTGAAAATCGATGTCCAGGTATTTGTAAGCAAAAACAGCACATCCCACTGGCGCAACACCGATAGTTTTGTCCTGAATATCCATTTCTTCTATCACTTCAGCCACCAGCTTGTGTACCACACCATGACTGCATCCCGGACAATAGTGCATGTTGACATCATTCAGCACCGATGGTTTCTTATAAACCAGA